>CAYMSE010000437.1:0-9546 GCA_964392935.1 uncultured Oleiharenicola sp. | reverse complement strand
GCCCGGTGCTCCTGCGCTACCTCAACCGGCTGTCCGACCTGCTCTGGCTCCTCGCCCGCGAGGCCGAGGGCTGACACAGTCTTGCTTTGTCGCCGCCGGTGTTTCCACTCTTGCTTCCCGCATGCCCGCCGCCGCCCTCATCCTCGTCGCCTTCGCCGTGCTGCTCCGGCTGCTGCCGACGCTGGACCTGACGTGGTCCAACCTCGCCCCGTTCACCGCCATCGCGTTCTGCGGCGCGGTCTACGTGCGGCGCACCTGGTTCTGGGTGGTGTCGTTCCTGGCCCTGGAGCTGTCCGACCTCTACCTGAACTGGTTCCACGCGCGCGAGTACGGCTTCCACTGGGACCTCGGCGGATTCGTCCTCCGCAGCCTCTGCTTCGGCCTCGCCGTCGGGCTGGGCCGCTGGGTCTCGCGCCGCAAGTCTTGGCTCTGGCTGCTGAACGGCTCGCTGCTCGGCGCCGTGCTGTTTTACCTCATCACCAACACGCAGTCGTGGTGGGCGGATCCGTTCTACGCGAAGTCGCTCGCCGGCTGGTGGCAGGCGCTGACCGTCGGTCACCCCGAATACCCGCCGACCATCCTCTTCTTCAAGAACACGCTGTTCGGCGACCTGCTCTTCACCGGCCTGTTCTCCGGCGTGATGGAGTGGATGGCCCGCCGCGCCGACGAACCGAGCCTGCTCGACGATGACGGCGAGGAGGAGGCCGAGGACCAGGAGCAGCCGGTCGAGGCCGAGGTGAAGGACTGACATGCCCGCCCGGCCGCTCGCCTCCGCGTGGCTGGGGTGGCTGCTGCTCCTGCCCGCCGCGGCCGCCGTGCCCGCGACGCCACCGGTGCAGTCGCTGAGGATCACGCTCCTGTCGACCATGCTCGCCGACGGGCAGGAACTCGGCGAATGGGGCTTTGCCGCGCTCGTCGAGGTCGACGGCCACCGCCTCCTCTTCGACACGGGCGCCCACTCCGACGTCGTCCTGAAGAACGCGCGCAGCCTGGGTCTCGACCTGACCCGCGTGCCGGAGGTCGTGCTGAGCCATCACCACAGCGACCACACCGGCGGCTTCCTCACCCTGCGCGACGCGGTGCGCGCGACCGCACCCGACGCGCTGGCCACGACCCATGTCAGCACGGGCATCTTCACCCCGCGGCGCTCCGCGCCACCGGCCGTCGAGGAGAACGAGATGCCGCGCCTCCGCGCTGCCTACGAGGCGACCGGCGGAAGATTCGTGGTCCACGACGCCCCGGTGGAGCTTCATCCCGGCGTCTGGCTGACCGGGCCGGTGCCGCGCGCGCACCCGGAACGCAACTGGAGCGGGAACACCCGGATCCAGACCGCCGCGGGCTGGGCGGAGGATACGCTGCCGGAGGATTGCGCGCTGGTGTTCGACACGCCCCGCGGCCTCGTCGTGCTGACCGGCTGCGGCCACGCGGGGGTCGTGAACATCGTCGAGTACGCCCGCAGTTTCGTCCGGCCCGCGCCCATCCACGCGCTGATCGGCGGCATCCATCTGTTCGCGGCCGATGCCCCCACCTGGGAATGGACCGCCGCGCGCCTCCGCGCGGTCGGCGTGGAGAATTTCCTTGGGGCGCATTGCACCGGGATCGAGACCGTCTACGAGTTCCGTCGCCTGCTCGGCCTGGATCGGCGCCACGCCGTCGTGGGCGCGGTGGGCGCGACCTTCACGCTCGACCAGGGGATCGACGCGCGCGCCATCGCGCGCTGAGCGCCGGGGACGGCGCGCTACAATTCGCGCGGCGAATCGCGCCACCCGGCTTGCCACCGCGGGGAACCTGATGAAGCTGGTCCGGTTCCTTTCGCCTGGCTTCACCCCTCCCCTTCCCACCCCATGAGTGCGTCCCTCCCGGCCTCGCCCGGCTCCCCCTCGCATCTGCTCACCCGTCGCGCCGCCATCAAGCGGGGCCTGGCCGGCGTCCTCGCCACCGGCGTCGCGCCGCTGTTCCTGCCCTCCCGGCTCTTCGGCGCCTCGGCCCCGAGCAACCGGATCACGGTCGGCTTCGTGGGCAACGGGTTGATCGCCACCCAGCACGTCGGCGCGCTGCTCAGCCGCGACGACTGCCAGATCGTGGCCCTGTGCGACGTGTGGCGCAGCAAGGCGGAGCGCATGCGCACCCGGATTGAACAGGGCTACGCCGCGAACGCCGGCACCGCGAAGTTCGGCGGCATCGAGATCCATGCCACGCACGAGGAACTCGTGGCGCGGCCGGACCTCGACGTCGTGTTCGCCACGACGCCCGACCACTGGCACGCCGCCGTCGCCATCGCCGCCATGCGCGCGGGCAAGGACGTGTATTGCGAGAAGCCCATGACGCTCACCGTGCGCGAGGGCCGGACGATGGTCGAGGTCGCGCGGCAGACCGGCCGCGTCCTCCAGACCGGCACGCAGCAGCGCTCGGAGCCGGCCTTCCGCCGCGCTGCCACGATCGTGCGCAACGGCTGGCTCGGCGAGATCACCGCGATCCGCACGCGCCTCGGCAAATTCCCGCAGCCGCCGGCCCTGCCCGAGGAACCGGTGCCCGCCGACCTGAACTACGACCGCTGGCTCGGCCCCACGCCGTGGCGGCCGTTCCACCACCTGCGCGTCCTCGGCGACTACGGCGGCGGCTGGCGCATGTTCCTCGAGTACGGTTCGCGCAAAAACGGCGACTGGGGCGCGCACCACTTCGACATCATCCAGTGGGCGCTCGGCATGGACAATTCCGGGCCGGTCGAGTTCATCCCGGCCGGCTTCGAGGGCAACCCCTACCAGACGCACCGCTATGCCAACGGCGTCACGGTCCAGCGCATCGACGGCAACCAGCCCGCGATGATCGAGTTCGTCGGGACCAAGGGCACGGTCGGCGTGGGCCGCGACGACTACCTCGTATGCCACCCGATCGCCCTCGCCACGCGGCCGCTGCGCGCCGACGAGGCCCACCTCTACGAGAGCAACAACCACCACAGCGACTTCTTCCACTGCGTGCGCACGCGCCAGCGCCCGATCGCCGACGTCGAGGTCGGCCACCGCTCGGCCACCGTCGGCCAC
This sequence comes from uncultured Oleiharenicola sp., assembly GCA_964392935.1. Classification (GTDB taxonomy): domain Bacteria; phylum Verrucomicrobiota; class Verrucomicrobiia; order Opitutales; family Opitutaceae; genus Lacunisphaera. The sequence continues at coordinate 6,505 of CAYMSE010000437.1, read as the reverse complement.
CTGTGCGGCATCGCCCGCCAGCTGCGGCGGCCGATTCGCTGGGACCCGGCCCAGGAGGAGATCGTCGACGACCTGGTCGCCTCCCGTCTGCTCGACCGCCCCCGTCGCGCGCCCTACGCCCTCCTCTGAACCGCCCCGCCGCCCTCCTCATGAAAGCCTCTTTCCTCTTCCCCGGTGTCCTCGCGGCGTTCCTCGCCGGCTGCGTCCAGACCCCGACCACCCCCGCTCCCGCTCCCGCGGCCCCGACCGGCGCGGCCGCCCCGAAGGCCGTCGACGGCGCCTTCGACGACGACGCCCACCCGCTCACCCCGGTGGAGTCCGCCGTCATCGCAGCCGGCAAGGATCGGGCCCGGCTCGCCGCCCTCGAGCAGCAACTGCTCGCCACGGTCCTGCAACCCGGCGCCGACCGGCTCGCCGCCCAGGAAGCGGCGCACCATCTCGGCTTCGTGATGCAGTCGGGACCGGCCGGCCCGAATCCGGCCACGCTCAAGGCCCTCGCCCCCCTGCTCACCGATCCCGTGCGCGCCGACTTTGCGCGGCTGGCGCTCGATCGCGTGCCCGGGCCGGCGATCTATGCGCTTTACCTCGAGGCCCTGCCGCACGCGGCCGGGCGCGAACGCGTCGGCATCATCAATTCGCTCGGCGTCCGCCAGGTGGCCGCCGCCGTGCCGCTCCTCGCCGGCCTGCTCGCAGGCGACGACGCGCCGGCCGCCAGCGCCGCCGCGGCCGCCCTTGGACGCATCGGCGGGCCGGCCGCGCTGAGCGCGCTCGAGTCGGCCCCGCAGCCCCGCGACCCCGTGGTTCTCAACGCCCGGCTGGATGCCGCCCGCAAGGCCGGCAGCGAAGCCCTGGCGCGCACCGCCGGAACGATCTTCGGCGGCACCGACGCGCCGCTGCCCCAGCGCGCCGCCGCGCTGCGCGCCCTGATCGACGCCAAGCCGGACCGTGCCGTCGCGGAGATCGACGACGCGCTGAAGGGCAATGTCCGGGCGCTGCAGGCGGTCGCGATCCAATCGGTCGTCTCCCTGCCCGCCGGCGATGCCGCCGCGCAACTGGCCGGCCGGCTGTCCGAGTATCCGGCGGAGATGCAGATCGAATTGCTCGCGGCCCTCGGCAATCGCGGCGATGCCGGCGCCGTCCCGGGCGCGCTCAAGGCCCTGCAAGGCAGCGACGAGAGCGTGCGCCTCGCCGCCATCGACGCGCTCGGCCGCCTCCCGGGCAGCGTCGAGGTCGCCCGCGCCCTGGCCCCCGTCGCGGCGGGCAGCGGCCCGGAAGCCAAGGCCGCCTTCGCCAGCCTGGCGCGCCTGAACGGACCGGGCATCGACGACCTGGTGCGGTCCTCGGCCGCCGCCGGCGATGATCGCCTGCGCGCGCTGTTCATCCAGCAAATCGCGGCCCGCAATCTCACCGATGCGCTCCCGTTCCTCCTTAGCCTGCGCGAATCGCCCGTCGAGGCGCTGCGGCTCGAGGCGCTCGACGCCCTCCGCCTGATCGCCGGGACCGCCGAGGAAGACGCGCTGATCTCCTGGACCCTGGCCGCGCCGGCGAAATCCGCGGAACAGACGCGCGCCAACCGCGCCCTGGTGACCACCATCCTGCGGAACGACGATCCGGTGGCGCGTACGGACCGCGTTGTTGCCGCCCTCGATCGGGCCGACACCGCCGGACGCCTGACGTTGCTGCCGGTGCTTTCCCGCACGGGGGGCCCCAACGCCCTGACGGCGTTGCAGACACTGGCCGTGGGCCCGGTGGAAGCCGAGGCCGCCGCGGCCGCGGCGGAATTGGGTCGCTGGCCCGACTTCTCGGCGCTCGCGGTGGCGGCCAACACGGCCGGCCGCACGGGCTTCCCCAGCGTCCGCAACGCGGCGGTGCGCTCCGCCGTCGCGCTGTACAGCCGCATGAACCGCGCCCCGAACGCCGCCGAGACCGAGCTGGCGTGCCGGCTGGCGGCCGTGCCACTGGAGCACGTCGACAAGCAGGCGCTGCTCGGCGTGCTGAGTCTCTGCGCCACCCCGGCCGCGCTCGCGGCCGCGGAGCATTTCGTGACCGACGCGGCGGTCACCGAGTATGCGCGCGACGCGGTCGACGCCATCAGTTCCAACCTGGCGGGTCCGCCCGTGTGGACCGCCACGGCCGACGCCGGCAACCTGGGCAACTTGTCCGACGGCAAACCCGAAACCCACTGGATGGGCCAGAACACGCCCGACCAGTGGATCATGGCCGATCTCCACCGCTCGCGTCCGGTCCGCAAGGTCATCCTCGATTCCTCCGATCACCGCGGCTGGGGCTATCCGGCCCACGTCGAAATCTGCGTGAGCGATGACCCGGCCCAGCCCGGTCCCGCCCGGGCGGAACTCGATGGCGAGCGGGTGCTCAACATCGTGCAGCTCCCGGCCGGCGTGCGCGGGCGCTACGTCTGGATCAAACAGACCGGCAAGCGCGACGCGCCGTGGTCGATCGGCGAGCTGGTGATCCAGTAGGGTCGAGCGCGCTGCCCGGCCCGCGCGCCTCCGGTCGCGGGCCTGCTTGCGCCCGCCTCAGAGCAGAGGCTCAGAGGAGATCCGCCGCTAGCTCGGCGAGCTTGGAGCGTTCGCCCTTGGAAAGCTTCACGTGCGCGTGGAGGGCCTGGCCCTTCATGCGGTTGTGGCAATAGACGAGGCCGTTGCTGCGCGCGTCGACGTAGGGGTTGTCAATCTGCGCCGGGTCGCCGATCAGCACGATCTTCGAACCCTCGGAAATGCGGGTGATGACGGTCTTCACCTCGTGCGGTGTCAGCTGCTGCGCCTCGTCGAGGATGAAGAAACGGCGGGCGATCGACCGGCCGCGGATGAAGGCCAGCGCCTCGATCTCGACCATGCCGTTCTTGATGAGACGTTCATAGGGCTTCATCGGCGGCAGCGAGCCGCTGCCGTTGCCGTTGCCGTGCGTCGGCTGCGGCGACGTCATCATCGCCAGCGCATCGTCGTGCTTCTTCTTTTTCTTGCCCACCTTCTTGGCGGCGAACTGCGGCTCCTTCTGCGGCTTCGAGGGCATCAGCACCTCGAGCGCATCGTGGTAGGGCTGCAACCACGGGCGCATCTTCTCCTCGAGCGAGCCGGGCAGGAAACCGATGTCCTTGCCGAGCGCGATGACCGGGCGCGAGATGGAGAGGCCGTCGTACCGCGACGACTCGCCGCAGGTCTGGTGCAGCGCCGCGGCGGTGGACAGCAGCGTCTTGCCGGTGCCGGCCTTGCCGAAGCAGGTGATGAGGCTGATGGCATCGTCCATCAGCGCATCGAGGAAGAACTGTTGCTCGAGGTTGCGGGGCCGGATCGGGACGCCGCCGGGCGCCTTCACGAATTCGGGATAGTGCAGCCGGCGCACGAGTCCCTTGCCCGCATAGCGGCCGGGCATCGTCTTGCCCTCGGGCGTCATGAGCAGCACGTACTCGTTCAGGTAGAGCGCCTGCGCCTGCTCCGCGCCGAACTCGAACTGCCCCTCCGAGCAGAAGCGCTGCATCTCGTACACGTCGAGCGCGAGCGTCGGATACGAGTCGTCGTCCGGCGCCTCGGGCACCTTGTCGTTGAGGTAGTCCTCCGCCTCGAGGCCCACCGCGCGGGCCTTCAGCTGCACGTTGACGTCCTTCGTGACCAGGATCGTCGGCGGCGGAAAGGTCTCCTGGACAAACAGCGCCGAGGCGATGATGCGGTTGTCCTTCTTCGTGAAATCCGACAACACCGCCCGCAGGCGCTGCATCGCGGGCGACGACCAGTTGTTCTCCACGAGGTAGCGATTGATGATGACGGAGAGCGTGCCGCCGCTCGCCAGCTTCACGCCCTCGTGCATCGAGCGCGAATCGGGCAGGAGCTCCTGGAGGATGCGGTGGACACGGCGCGCGTTGCGGCCGCGCTCGGTGGATTGCTCCGCCTTGATCGCATCCAGCTCCTCGAGCACCTCGACGGGTATCGCGAGGTTGTTGTCCTCGAACTTGAAGAGCGATTGAGGGTCGTGCAGCAGGACGTTCGTATCCAAAACGTAGGTCTTGACCCTAACCTCAACGTGGCGCTGCGGTGGTTGATGAACCGAACCGGTGGTGTCTTCCATCGAGTGGATAACTTGTGAATATCCAATGTATCCTCTTGGCGGTTTTGTAAATGCAGTAATTGCAAAAGTGTGAAAACTTCTCGCCTGCGGACGCGGTTATTAGACTGGACCACTGGGTGGGCGCGGCTTCGGGAGCGGTCCCCACAGGCGAAGGATAAGCTCGGCCAGGTTCATGAGGCTGATTCGTCCGGCGCCGTGGGCCTGCAAAGTTCGCAAGGTCGCAACGTGCGGAGTCCGCTCGCCCAGATACTCCCACAACTCCCGCTCCAAGGTCCGCGCCATCTCGGAGCGACCGGCCAGGGGCGAACGGGTCAGGTCCGTGACCTTGGCCTGCCAGTGCCGGCGCTCGTCCGGCTGTTTTTCCCAATAGTCGAAGAGGGCTTGCTCAGTGCGGTTTAGGCTCATTTCGCGGGAATTGGGCGCCCAAGGGCGGCATTGCATTTGAACATCGTGCTGCTATTCGTGTCTTTGCACACCCAACCCCGACACACATCATGTGGCAAAAGTTAAAAGACCAAATCCCCGCGGTAGTTCTTACAGCTCTCCTGATCCTCGGCATTACCTACTGGTTCAACCAAAAGGCCGCTGCTGAGGCCGCCGCCAAGCAGCAGGCCGAGATGACGGCGCTGCGGGAACAGACCAACGCCGAGCTCAAGGCCTCCGCGGAGGAGACCCGCCGGCACATCGAATCCGTCAACCAGCTGCTCAAGGACGCCATCGCCAAGCGCGCCGCGGATGTGTTCATGACCGACGAGGAGGTCGCCAAGCTCAACGCCGAGAAGGTCGACGCGCTCGCCACCGCCATTGCCAAGAAAGTCCAGCCTTACAATCCGCTGCCGAAGACACCCGAGGAAGCGGAAAAAATGCAGAACGAGCAGGTGGACAAGGTTTCAAGCCGCATGGCCGAGAAGATCCAACCGATTCTCGCCGAGATGTCGAAGGACCAGAACCTCACCCGCGAATCCATCCAGTCCTACAGCCAGCGCATTTCCGACCAGATCTCCGGCGTGCTCACTTCCGAGATGTCCCGCAACCAGGAGCTGAACAACCAGCTGCTCGCCTCGCAAGCGGTCGCCCAGGACTCGATGAAGCTGTCGCATGAGATCACCGCGCTCTATCTCAGCAGCTTCAAGGACCAGGGTCTCATCACCCGCCTCCTCTCGCTGCCCGCCAATGTCGTCCGCGATGCCGCCAACCTCAGCATCGTGAACAGCAGCGAGCGCAAGAAGATGGAAGAACGCCTCGTCAGCGAGATGAACGCCCTCGACAAGCGCCTCGCCGAGATCCAGGCCAGCGCGCCGAAGAAGTAACGGCTCGCCGGGGTCCCGTTGCCACCAAGGCCGCGCCGCTCGCGCGGCCTTCTTATTTGCCAGCCGCTCCCGGCGGCCCTTCATGGGCGGCACCGCATGCCTCCCCTGCGCCTCCCACCCGTCACCGCCCGCCGCTTCATGCGCCGCGCCGTGCTGCTCGACCAGCCCGCCGCCGATCCCGCCGCCGCCCTCGCGCATCTCGGCTACGTCCAGATCGACCCGATCAACGTCTGCGGGCGCATGCACGACCTCATCCTGCGCAACCGCGTTGCCGGTTACCGCGAGGGCGACCTGATGCGGCACCTGCACGGCTCCGCCACCCGGCTGCCTGCCGCCCGCCGCGCCGCCTTCGAGCACCACCTGCCCACCGCGCACACGCTCGTGGCGCTCACCCTCGACGCCTGGCCGCACCTGCGGGCGGAAATGCGCCACCGCGCCCGCCGCACCGGCTCGTGGTCCGGACGCCTGTCGCCGCGACAGCAGGAAATCGCCCGCCGCATCCTCGACGACATCCACGCGCGCGGGCCGCTGAGCTCGGAGGATTTCGCGGATACCGGCCGGGCCCGCTCGGTGTGGGGCGCCGCCACCATGGCCAAGGCCACGCTGCAAAAGCTGTTCTTCCACGGGCAGCTGTTGATCTCGCATCGCGGCGACGGCAACCGCCGCTTTTACGATCTGCCCGAACGCGTCCTGCCCGCGAGCGTCCTCCGCCAACCGGAACCCGCGAAGGCCGAGACCGCCCGCTGGGAAACCCTGCTCAAGCTCCGCCAGCGCCGGCTCACGACACTCAAACGCCACGAGCTTCCTCGGGGGCACGACCTCGTCCAGGCGATCGCCGTCGACGGCTGCCCCACCCTCTATTGCCTGAGATCCGATCTGCCGCTCCTCGAGCAGCTCACGGAACCTCCCGGTGACCCGCTCCTCCTCGCCCCGCTCGATCCCCTCATCTACATGCGCCCGGTCACGCGCGCGCTCTGGGGCTTCGCCTACACGTGGGAGGTCTACACGCCCCCGGCCCGCCGCGCGCGCTGCTACTACGCGCTGCCAATCCTCGCCGGCACCGTACTCGTCGGCCACGTCGACCCCTTGGCCGATCGCTCGGCACGCCGCCT
>CAYMSE010000436.1:0-2984 GCA_964392935.1 uncultured Oleiharenicola sp. | reverse complement strand
CTACGTTCGCCTCGTACCAGGCACGGGTCGTCCATGTCGACATGGACGACGACGGCTTGGTCCCGGATCGCCTCCGCATCGCCATCGAGGCGGCCAAGGCGTCCGGGCGGCACCCGAAGTTCCTCTACACGATCCCGAACTTCCAGAATCCCACCGGCCTCACGCTCTCCGCGGAACGCCGGGCGACCCTCGCGCGCCTCGCGGCGGAGCACCGGCTGATGGTCGTTGAGGACGATCCCTACGGCAAGCTGCGCTACCGCGGCGCCGACATCCCGCCGGTCAAGCACTGGGACGAAGCGGGGCACGTGATCTACGCGAGCACTTTCTCCAAGACCATCGCCCCGGGCCTGCGCCTGGGCTGGGTGGTGGCCGCGCCGGAGATCTTCAGCCGCCTGCTGATCCTCAAGCAGGCGTCCGACCTGCACACGTCGAGCTTCGACCAGATCGTCGCATATCTCTACCTGACGCAGAACGACCCCGCCGCGCACCTGGAGAAGATCCGGCGCGCGTACGGCGAGCGGTACGGCGTGCTCGACGAGGCGCTGCGCGCCGCGATGCCGCCGGGTTTCAGCTGGACGAAGCCCGAGGGCGGCATGTTCCTCTGGATCACCGGGCCGGAGAGCCTCGATGCGCTTGAGCTGCTCAAGCGGGCGATCGAGCAGAAGGTGGCCTTCGTGCCCGGCCGCGATTTCTTCCCGGCCGCCGGCGGCCGGAATTTCCTGCGGCTGAATTACTCCAACTCGACCCCGGAGCGGATCCGCGAGGGCGTGAAGCGGCTCGCGGCCCTCTGCCGCTGACCGCCCCAGCGCACGCGAGGCGTTCGTCGCGTCGCTTCCGGGACCCGCCCGCGGGCGGGGTGAACTGTCCGCCCGCGCCGGCGGCTGCGGAGTTGCCTCCGCGGCAAATCCGGCCTGACTGGCCGCATGCACCACCCCATCTCGCGCCGCACGGCGCTGAAGCAGCTCGGCACGGGCACGGCCATCGCCACGACCTTGAGTCTCAACCAGCTCACCGCCGACGCGCCCGCGCCGCGGCCGCGCAAGGGGCGCATCAAGCAGTCGGTCTGCCAGTGGTGCTACAGCAAGATGCCGGTCGAGGACCTGTGCGCGGCGGCGGCCGGCATGGGCCTGGTGTCGGTGGAACTCGTCGGGCCGAAGGATTTTCCCACGCTGACGAAGCACGGGCTCATCTGCGCCATGGTGAGCAACCCGGTCGCCCAGGTCGGCAACGTGTCGGTCGGCGGCATCCCCAAGGCCTGGAACCGCCTGGAGTACCACGACGCCCTCGTCGCGGCCTACGAGGAACGGCTCAAGGACACGGCGGCGGCCGGCTATCCGAACCTGATCTGCTTCTCCGGCAACCGCGACGGCCTGGACGACGCCAAGGGCCTGGAGAACTGCGCGACGGGCCTGAAGCGGATCCTGCCGCTGGCGGAAAAGCTCGGCGTCACGGTGTGCATGGAGCTGCTCAACAGCCGGGTGAACCACAAGGATTACATGTGCGACCACACGGAGTGGGGCGTCGAGCTCTGCCGCCGGCTGGACTCCCCGCGCTTCAAGCTGCTGTACGACATCTACCACATGCAGATCATGGAGGGCGACGTGATCGCCACCATCCAGCGCCACCACCAGCATATCGCGCATTACCACACGGCGGGCGTGCCCGGACGCCACGAGCTGGATGAAAACCAGGAGCTGTACTACCCGGCGATCATGCGCGCGATCATGGACACGGGTTATCAGGGTTACCTCGGCCAGGAGTTCATTCCCCGCGGCGCCGACCCGATGGCGGCCCTGCGCGCCGGCGTCGAGATCTGCGACGTCTGAAGCGATCCCGGTCCCGCGCGGGGCCGGATCGGCCCGCCCGGACCGCGCATCGCCAGGCAGCATCTTTTGTCCCCACTTTCTTCGCCCCATGATCACTCCATTCCGTCGTTTCCTCGCCAATGGCGCCCTGCTAGTGGTGTCCCTGGTCAGCATGTCCGCCGCCCCCCTGCGCGTCCTCTTCTTCACCAAGTCCTCGGGATACGAGCACGCGGTGATCAAGCACGTTGACGGGAAGCCGAGCTACGCCGAGAACGTGCTCTCCCGGCTCGGGGAGAAGGAGGGCATCGCGTTCACGTTCAGCAAGGACGGCGCGCTGTTCACGCCGGCCTACCTCGCGCAGTTCGACGTGCTGCTCTTCTACACGAGCGGCGACCTCTTCAGCGTCGGTGCGGACGGTGCGCCCGCGATGACCCCGGCGGGCAAGCAGGCGCTCTTTGATTTTGTCGCGGGCGGCCGCGGCTTCGTCGGCGTGCACAGCACGAGCGACTGCTTCCACACCGGCGAGCACGGCCCGGGCAACCCGCAGGAGCGGCGCCACCGCTACCGCAACAACGGCGAGGCGGCGGATCCGTTCGTGAAGTTTCTGGGGGCGGAGTTCATCCGCCACGGCCCGCAGCAGGTCGCGCGGGCGACGGTGTCCGACCCGCAGTTCCCGGGCTGCGCCGGGCTCGGCGCGGAGCTGAAGGTGATGGAGGAATGGTACACGATGAAGGATTTCGCCGCGGACAACCACGTCACGCTCGTGATGCAGACCGAGGGCATGGAGGGCGGCGACTACCGGCGGCCGCCGTATCCGCTGGCATGGGCGCGGCCGTTCGGCCGGGGGCGCGTCGCCTACAACGCGATGGGCCATCGGGAGGATGTGTGGGACAGCGCCGCCTACCAGGCGATGCTCGTCGGCATGATCCGCTGGGCGGCGGGGGAGGTGCCCGCGGACCTGACGCCCAACCTCGCGACAGCCGCACCGGGACACGCGACGCTGCAGCCGATTCCGGCCGACGTGAAGTAGCACGGATTCTCCGCGGATCTTGTCGCGCGCCCCGCGCGCGCCCGACGCCCCGCCCCCTCGGCGGGACACTTGATTTCAGGTGGTCGGACCGCCTTGACCGCCCATTAGCGATTCGACTCGTTTTCGACCGCTGCGCAATTTCTGCGCAA
>CAYMSE010000435.1:0-20654 GCA_964392935.1 uncultured Oleiharenicola sp. | reverse complement strand
AAGTGCATGCAGCAGCTCATATTCGATCCCGTCGAACTGCCGCCCGAAGCCGAGGCGTTGCGCAAGGAAGTACGGGAATTTCTCGCACGCTCTTTCCCACAGGATCGGTTGCGCAATTCTGATACGGCCTCCGGACACGATCCCGCGTTCAGCCAGCTGCTGGGACAGCGCGGCTGGATCGGCATGACTTGGCCCAAGCTATACGGCGGCGGAGAGCGAAGCTTTCCCGAGCGATATGTCGTCAGTGAAGAGCTCATCTCGTCTGGGGCGCCGTTGAGCGCACACTGGAGCACGGATCGTCAGACTGGTCCGCTATTGCTGCGTTTCGGCACCGAAGAGCAGCGCCAAAGCTATCTCCCGCGAATTGCGCGCGGCGAGATTTTCTTTTCCATCGGGATGAGCGAGCCGGATTCGGGTTCGGACCTGGCTTCGGTTCGGACCGCGGGAAGGCGCGCTCAAGGTGGCTGGCTTGTCACTGGCGCAAAAGTGTGGACGAGCAACGCCCATCGCAGCCACTACATGATCGCTTTGATCCGGACCGACACGAGCCGGCAACGGCAGGAAGGGTTGTCTCAGGTCATCGTCGATCTCAAAGCGAAAGAGGGGATTGAGATTCGTCCGATCCGGAACCTTGCGGGCGGTTTCGACTTCAATGAGGTGGTTCTTACGGATTACTTCGTTCCCGACGATCAAGTCATTGGCGCGGTGGGGGAAGGATGGGCGCAGGTAACAAGCGAATTGGGGTATGAACGGAGCGGCCCGGAGCGATTTCTTTCTGGGTTCCGTGTGTTCGTCGAACTCGTGCGCGCAATAGGCCCAGAGCCCACGGAGCACCAAGCAGAGATCATCGGCCGCATAGCGTCGAGACTGATGACCCTGCGCAAGATGTCGATTTCGGTCGCGGGAATGCTTGGAGCTGGGCGCAATCCGGCTGTCGAAGCGGCTCTTGTTAAAGAGCTCGGCAACTCATTCGAACAAGATATCGCTGAAATCGCGCGCTTGGCTGCGCCGAAGGACGTTGCCCCGCTTTTTCATCAGACTCTGCAGGCGCTCATATTGCGCGCGCCATCCTTCTCTATTCGTGGCGGTACGCGCGAAATCTTGCGAGGGATGATCGCGCGAGGACTCGGTCTGCGATGACTGAAACAATTCGTCTGCTGGCGGAAAGCGCAGAGCGCATTTTTGCGGATCTATGCGGAAAGGATGTCGTGGACGCTGCTGAGCGAGGCGAGTGGCCGCGCATGCTGTGGGACACCCTCGATCAAAGCGGTCTCATGCTCGCCGCCGCGCCTGAAACGGCTGGCGGCGCAGGCCTGTCGTTCGGCGAAGCTTTTTCCCTGTTGCGGATAGCCGGTCGGTATGCCGCGCCTTTACCTTTCGCCGAGACAATCATGGCCGCGACGCTGCTCGGGCACGCGGACATGGAGATCCCCTCCGGCCCGCTTTCCTTTGCGGCCGCTGGTCCTGACGTAAGTCTGCGAGCCAGCAGCGTGAAAAAAGCCTTGCATCTCGCCGGCGACAGTTCGGCCCCTTGGGCCCGCCATGCATCTTGGATCGTCGTGGCAATTCCCCACAAAGATGGGACTTGGGTCGGCAAGGTTCGCGGAGACGCGGTCGACATTCAAGCGGGTGCGAACATTGCGGGCGAGCCGCGCGACCAAATCTCGTTCGACGGCCTTGTCCTCCATGACGGAGGATTTGGCTTGGTGAAGCACATCAAGGACCCCTTCCGGCTTGCGGCGCTCTCTCGCTGTGTGCTGATGGCGGGAGCACTCGAATCGGTCTTGTCAATGACCGTGAGGTACGCGTTGGACCGCCAGCAGTTTGGTCGTCCCATCGGCAAGTTCCAAGCTGTGCAGCAGCAAATTGCCGTGCTTGCGGGAGAGGTTGCGGCGGGGATTCGTGCTTCTGACGCCGCCATGGAGGCGTTCGGATCTCGCCACGAGCATCACGAAATCGCAATTGCGAAGTCGCGCGTTGGTGAAGCGGCGAGCCGGGGCGCCGCGATTGCACATCAAGTGCATGGAGCGATGGGGTTCACTCACGAACATCCGTTGCATCAGCGTACACGCCGATTGTGGTGTTGGCGCGAGGAGTTCGGCAACGAAGCATATTGGAATCGCGAACTCGGCCGAGCCGTCGCGAAAGCGACTGCAGACGGCGTTTGGGCGTTCGTTACACGCACCGATATCGCAGGCACGCCACTTTAAGATGTGGATCAGGATCTGAAAAATGCATGCTTCGATGCTGCAATCCAGCCTAATGAGCGAAGAGCATGAAGTGTTTCGGCGCTCCGTAAGGGCGTTCTTTCAGAGTGAGGTTGAAACGCATATAGCGGAGTGGGAAGCCAATCATCGAATACCGCGTGCGCTTTGGCTGAAGGCCGGCGAAATCGGCATCCTATGTCCCAGTATGCCGACGCAATACGGCGGACCCGGCGCCGATTTTGTCTACAACGTGATCGTGGCGGAAGAGACAGGTCGAGCAATAGGCGGCGGAAGCGTCACCTTCAGTCTGCATTCGGATGTCGTTTCGTTTTATCTTTTGAATCACGGCGCGGAAGAAGCCCGCAAGCGATGGCTCCCTAAGATGGTCTCTGGAGAGTGCTGCAGCGCCATTGCGATGAGCGAGCCGGGAGCAGGTAGCGATCTCAAGGCAATCCAGACTCGAGCCGCGGCCACAAGCGATGGCTATATTCTCAACGGATCGAAAACCTTCATCACAAACGGGCTCGATGCAGATATATATGTGGTCGCGTGCAAGACGAACCCCGAAGCGGGCGCTAAAGGCGTAAGCTTATTGCTTGTGGACGCGAATGCGCCTGGGTTCAGTCGTGGCAAGACGCTTGAGAAAATCGGTCAGAAGGCAGCAGGCACCTGCGAGCTATTTTTCAACGACGTCTTCGTTCCGCACGAGAATCTGCTCGGCGATGAAGGCCGCGGATTCGCGATCATGATGGAGGAGCTGCCGCGTGAGCGGCTCAATATCGCCGTACGCGCTTTCAGCTCGGCGTTGCGCGGCTTTGAACTGAGTACAAGCTATGTCAAGGAGCGGCGCGCGTTTGGAAAGGCGGTGCTCGATTTCCAAACGGCGCGCCATGCGTTGGCGGACATAAAGACGGAGCTCGTCGTTGGGCGGTCGATGCTCGACCGATGCCTGCTGCGTCTCATGGACGGTGATCTCACGGCGGAGGACGCGGCAATGGCGAAGCTTTGGATCGCCGAGATGGAATGGCGCGTACTTGACCGTTGCCTGCAATTGCACGGCGGCTACGGATATATGATGGAATATCCGATCGCCAGGCTGTTTGTGGACGCGAGGAGTCGCCGCATCTATGGCGGAAGCTCCGAAGTTATGCGCGAGTATATCGGCCGTTTTCTATGAACGGGTAGGCGCTATTTGGCTAGGCGATATGACGGAGCATTCATGGGATCAGGTCCTCTCATCGGCGTCAGGGTTGTCGAGTTTCAGGGAATAGGACCGGCCCCGTTTTGCGCCATGCTTTTGTCGGACATGGGAGCGGACGTCGTTCGCATTGACCGCCGCGAAGCGGAAGGTTCGGACAATAGCCTAGATATCGCCGCACGAGGACGCAGATCGGTCGCTCTCAATCTAAAGGATGCGGCGGATCTTGAAGCCGCTCATGCGTTGATCTCAAACGCAGACGTATTGATCGAAGGCTTTCGCCCGGGCGTCATGGAGCGCCTCGGCTTGGGTCCGGACGAATGTTTTGCACGCAACGCGGGGCTCATCTATGGTCGCATGACAGGCTGGGGCCAGACTGGGCCGCTGTCCAAAGCGGCCGGGCATGACATCAACTACATCGCTCTGACCGGCGCATTGCACTGCATTGGATACAAAGATCGCCCGCCGCCGCCGCCGTTAAATCTCGTTGGGGATTTTGGCGGAGGGGCGCTCTACCTGGCGATGGGCGTCTGCGCGGCTCTCTTCGAGAGGAAGTCCTCAGGGCAAGGACAGGTGATAGATTGCGCCATAACAGATGGGGTGGCGTCCCTGATGGCCATGAGCTTCGGGCGCCGCCAGGCCGGAATGATGGTCGACGACCGAGAGGCCAACATGCTCGATGGCGGCGCGCACTTCTATCATGCCTATGAGACAAGCGATGGGCGTTATATCGCCATTGGGTCAATCGAACCGCAATTCTACGCGCTGTTGCTGGAGAAGCTCGGCCTCGCTGATGATGCATCGCTTCGACAGCAATGGGACCGATCAAACTGGCCTCAATTGACCGCGAAGGTGGCGAATGTAATTAGGACGCGAACGCGCGACGAATGGTGCCGCATTATGGAAGGCACGGATGTCTGCTTCGCGCCGATCTTGTCTCCAGACGAGGCGCCCAAACATCCGCACAATGTGATGCGCAACACCTTCGTCGAGGTCGATGGGGTTCTCCACCCCGGCTGTGCGCCACGTTTCTCGCGAACGCCTTCTGAAATTCAAGGTCCGCCGCCGCACATCGGCGCTCACGCAACGAGCACAATTCTAACAGAGTGGAAGGATCAAGTGCGCTCGGTCGGCCTACAAGAGAAATGCTGATTGTGCGATTGATTGTACATCGGCGGAGGAGTGCATTTCATATGAACTGGCGGGTCCTGGGCAAGCCGCACCTACCGATGGCGCTTGTCGCGTCACCGACTTAATTGAATGGCGTGCTTGCCTCCGGCATTAATGCTGATCAGGAGAAAACAGGCTCCCGAGCCGAGCTGCCACATGATCCGAGCTCGGCGAAGATTGCCCGCTCTGAGTTGATCAGCGCGCTTCCCGCTTCCCTCCACGATCCGCCGCTTCTCTGCGGCGTAGGGTGGGCGCGAAGTCATCAACATCTTCTGAGCAATCTTGCGGATGAAATGGCGGGCGGTGTCGCGTCTGTAGGATTTAATGTCGAGACGCTGCTTGGTGGGGAAGATTCAGAAAGGTATTCGCCGCGTCCCGCCGTTCGATTGCGGAGTATCGTAAAACCGCCAGCAATTTGAGCGAAATCGTAAGGTCCGCATTCTCGACAACGTCCACGAAGCGGCTCGGCCCGCCGGAGCCCCGTTCGCACTACGCATCGAGTAAGTCGGCACATCGAGCTTGAGATTGGCTTTTGCTCTCGGCGCGGATTGTCAGCTTGGAGACATCCGCTTCTTTCTATCAGATGCAGACAAAGTGAGACGTGCGCTCGGTGTCAATGTTGAACAATACAAGATTAGGCGGGCTCGCCAAAACCTTCGCCGGGTTCGATTGGAGTGAGACAGAGCAAACGCGAATCTGCAAGTGCAGCGGTGCGATGTACCATGCAGGAGGGAAGGTCGGGGTCCCTATTCATCGCAACAAGTGCTCTCGCGCCCGGATATTCAGCAATAAATGCGATGTCCCACTTTTCGGACTGCGGGCCGATTAGCAAAATTTGCGGTTGGCCGAGCCAAATCTGGCGTCCGCCGACGCGCTTGAAAATTGGGGCACTCGATCTCGCCCAAGCCGCATAGGCTTCCTTTCCCGAGAGCCTTTTCCCGTGATTTGGATGTTCGGATGGATACACCGCATCCGCACGCAACCGTATAAGATTTAGCATGTGCAGCGGATTGCTGGACGGAAGCGATTTTAGCAATTGCCACGCGATGGGATCAGTATTGATTTGGGCATTTGTCATTTACAGATCCCTCTTTTAGGCGGCTGCCGCTCTCTCATTTCTAACTCAAATGTCGACAAAGGCTTGCCGCCCAGCTGTTGCAAACGTAGGGCCAACCTGCATTCTGACCTGGGCAAGTGATTGAGCATCGGCTTAAGGATCGCCTAATCGTATTCTGCAATTAACGCGGAACGCGTCAGCGCCAATGCGGTCGTTGCTACTGTCTACAATTCTTGGAGCTGCTTGAGTTCGCGTGGCAAGAAATTGAGAGGTCTCTCTCAGAGCTGTTGCATCTTGTTGCTCCATCTTGGACGTCGTTTCTCAGCGAATGCGATCGGGCCCTCGCGACGATCTTCGGACATCGCGAGCGTCTGCACAGCGGGATAGGTACGTTGGTGCTTAAGCGCAGTTTCCAGTGAGGGTTCGCTCAGCCCATCAAGGACCACTTGCTTTGCGGCGTGCAGCGCGAACGGACTGCACTCAAGCATCTGCGAGGCCCACTCGAGGGCGGCCCGTTTAAGGTCCGACTTGGGGACGACGGAATTTACGAAGCCGAGCGAGGCACCCTCGCTCGCCGTGACATGTCGGCCTGTAAGAATCATGCCCATGGCGTTCTTCAGTCCAATTTGTCTAGGCAGGCGATGCAACCCGCCAGCCAGGGCCGCGCGTCCGACGCGCGGTTCTGGCAAAGCGAAAACGCTATCGTCTGAAGCCAGGATGATGTCGCAGGCTAGGGCGATCTCGAAGCCTCCTCCCATGGCGACGCCATTGACTGCAGCTATGACCGGCTTCAGCAAGCCGAAGCGTGAGGTTATGCCGCCGAATCCGCTGTCGGGATGGGTCTGATCTCCGCCGCTCGCCAAGTATTTGAGATCGTTGCCCGCGCAAAAGGCGCGGTCGCCGGCTCCTGTTATGATCGCCACGGATTGCGTCTCGTCCGCAGCGAACTCATTGAACGCGTGGTCAAGTTCAAAATGCGCAGGCGAGTGAAGCGCGTTGAGCACTTGGGGCCGGTTGATGGTTATAATGGTGATGGCGTCGTGCTGTTCCACGATCGTGAATTCATGTCGCAAGCGCGGCGCCTTCCGTTCCGCATGGATCTTCGAGATGCGATCTAGCTGACGCCAATACTTTGCCGCCGAGAACTGGGACTGGTCTCAATTCCAAACAATGTAAAGGTCACCCCTGCGGTTGCGGCAGTTGCCGCCAGCAATAAGAAGGTGGGCGTGATTGCTTCTATCGTGGACTGACGGGTAACCGCTTCGCCATGCGCGCCCGCAACCCATCCAACCAGCAATGGGCCGACGATCTTCGCGATTCCGCTGGAGGTCGTGGCGAGGCCAGTGGCGCGCGCCGCGAGGGCAGGTGGATAGAGCTCAGCGGCATAAGGAACTAAGTTCGCGACGCCGCCGTCATAAAAGAAGGCGGCAAGGACGATGAAGCAAACAAAGGCGGGCAGTCCGAAAAGACGCTCTGTATGCAGTGCTGCGGCGGCGCCTAATGCCAGCGCGGCGCCATATCCCATGATTTCACCGGACTTTCGACGCCCGAGAACGGACACGAGCCAAACAAACGTGATGCGACCGATTAGTCCGCCGACGCCGACCATGATAAACAACCGCGCGCCTAGTGTTGCGTCGCCGTTCTCAATCATCGTCACCATCGTGGGACCCCATTGGACGACGCCATACATCGCGCAGCAGATGAAGAAGTAGGAACCGACTAATAAGGCGAAACGAGATGGCGGACGCCACAGCGATGTCCACTTCGGCGACGTTTTCGGCAAGTTCGCCGCGCCCGCAGACGCGCTTTGCGCCTCCCTCCATAGGCGCGATTCAGGAACGACAAAAATAGCGATAGTTGCCAGCAGGCACGGGAAGAAGCCCCAAGCCGCCAAGCCACGCCAGCCTATGATAGGAAGCAAGAACGACGATCCGATAGCGGCGATGAGAATGCCAGCGCCTGCTGGGACGGTGAACGCCGTAGTCAGCGTCGCGCGACGCTCAAGCGGCGTCAATTCCACGATCAGGGTTATCCCAATGACCGCCGCGCCGGCCGCGCAAAATCCGACCGCCGCACGCAGGAGTGAGAAGCTCATCCACGCTTGATCCGGCAGGAACGCAACAAGGCCGCTCGCCACTCCACAGCCGATGGCCGCGGCGATGATTGTTGGTTTGCGGCCGAATTTGTCAGCGACAGTGCCCCAGAAAATTGCCCCTGCAATCCATCCGACGCCGGAACTCGCCAATACGATCGACGTCTGCTCATAGCTCAGCCGCCACAGCGGGCTCACCACCGACACGAGGAAGCCAACGACGAAGAAGTCGAAGAATTCGAAGACGTTCAGCACAGAAAGGAGCACAGCTGTGCACCAATATCGCATTGACAAAGGCATCTCATTTCCTGGCTTTGCGACGTCTCTCCGAATGAGCGGTGAGGAGAGCGGTCGCGCACGGCGTCGCTCTTACTCGAGGATAAGTGGCTCCTTTTAGGAAAGGCCGACGATGGCTACCGCAGCGACGTTCTGACTCGGTGAACCGCCAAGGTTATGGCTGAGAGCGAGCGAGGGGGGCGTCTTCCGTTGACGAGCGCCTGCGCGTCCGAGCAGCTGCAAATAATTTTCATAGATCATTCTAAGTCCCGATGCGCCAATCGGGTGGCCAAAACATTTGAGGCCGCCATCGATTTGGCAGGGGACGCCGCCATCGGCATCGAAGAAACCGTCGAGCACGTCCTTCCAGCCTTCTCCCTCCTGGGAGATGTATAAGTCTTCCATAGTCACGAGCTCGGTGACGGAGAAACAATCATGCACCTCAAGAAGGCTGATTTCGTCGCGCGGCGTGGCGACCCCCGCCTCTTTATAAGCGCGTTGCGCAGCGATGCGCGTCGTGTGGAAATAGCTTCCATTCCACGCGGTCGCTTGCGACTCCCAGCCGTTCGAGGCTGAGATTTGTAGAGCCTTTACGGTGACGAGGTCCTTCTTTCCCATCGATCGCGCTATTTCGGGTGTCGTGACGACGGCGCACGCTGCGCCATCCGAAACGCCGCAACAATCATAGAGCCCCAGCGGCTCGGCGATGATCGGCGCGTTGATAACAGTGTCGATGTCAACTGCTTTCTGCAAGTGCGCTTTCGGATTCTTAGCGCCATTCGCATGGCTCTTCACCGAGACATGCGCGATCGCGCGCTTCAGATCATCCTTGGACACGCCATGCTCAGCGCGATAAGCCGACGCGAGCTGAGCGAAGTTTCCTGGAGCGGAGCCAGAGACACCAATCATGTCTCCGGTTGTGCCGCGTGTGCGCGCGGGCAAACCGCCATAGCCCGTGTCTTTCAGCTTTTCGACGCCGAGTGCGAGTGCGATGTCGGCCGCGCCTGACGCCACCGCGTAGACGGCGCCGCGAAACGCCTCGGTCCCGCTTGCACAAAAATTTTCAACCTTCGTAACGCCGATATTGGGGAGGCGAAGCGCGATGGAAAGCGGCAACCCAGACGGTCCGACGTTTACAGCATCGATCGCCACAGCAAGCCATGCTGCATCAATCATCGAAGTGTCGACGCCCGCATCGGCCGTCGCCTCGCTAAACGCTTCGAGCATCAGCTGATCTGCGTCGCAATCCCAACGTTCGCCGAACTTCGCGCATCCCATTCCAAGGATGGCCACCTTGTCCTTAATTCCCTTGGGCATGTCGTGCTCCTCAGTCGACGGTTGTAGCTTTCCAGAAATAGCGGGCGAAATGGCGCCGTTCATCGATGGCCTTGATGCGGAACACCATCCGCATTTCTTTGCCGACTTCGATGTCCTCTGGGCTGACATCCGCGAAATCTGCTATCATTCGCCCGCCGCCCTCGAAATCGATGACGCCATACCAGTTGGGAGGGTTGGGCGAGAAAGTGAGGTTATCGGCGGTGAAGGTGACGATGCATGCACGCCGGTCAGCGAGAGGATAGTCCTCCTGCGTGCCGATCGTATGATCGTTAGGATTGACGCTTACGTCGCTCTTGGGAAATTGCACCGTGCCGGTTTTCGTGCACCGGCCGCCTACGAGCGCCAGAACAGTCTTACGATTGCGGTAAAGCGTCGTTCCTGCCTGTTTCTGATCGATTTCGGCGCGCATGCCGCGCTCCAGATTCAGAAGATTGCGGTGGAAGAGGGCGCGAATATAGTTGTCGTCGAGTTCGCGGCGACGCAGCGAACCCGCTAGGCCAAATTGTGGCCCCGCTCGTCCCAGAGCGGGCGTAGCTTCGAAAAGAATCACGTCGACGCCTTGTCCGAAGCCGACCAGCAAAATCTTCTCGCCTGGCTTGGCTTTCTCGAGGGCGGCTGCAAGCATGAGCAGCGGATGCGCGGCGCCCGTATCGCCAACGCCGGCGCGCAGCGTGTCGAGGACGCTTTCGGATTTGGCGCCTAGCTTCTTGGCGATGGCTTCAGGCGCGCCTCGCGCACTGATGGCGATAGCCAAGTGGTCTATTTCGCGAGCCGCCACACCGAAAGCTTCCAGCGCCGCTCGCACGCCGCTCGCTGCTATGCCGAGATAGCCCTCGTCGCGAATCCAGCGGCTTTCCCACGTGTAGTCGAACGTCTCGCCCGCCGCTCGGAAGTGATCGACAAAGTCGACTGTTACCGAGTGTGAGCCCAAGTGGCGAGCCACTGGCGCGCCGCTGCCCACGAGCATGGCGGCGGCGGCGTCGCCCATGACAAGTTCGGCTTCGGACGCCGGCTGCGGGGTGCGGACTTCCGCGGCAATGCAAAGGTGAGGAGCGCGGCCTGCCGTTGCGGCGTTGAGCGCTTGAACAAGTGACGACGTTCCGGCGCGCATGCTTCCCGTGACGTCGTAGGCGCTCACCTCGTCTTTGAGCGCCAGCGCCTCTTTGACGACGCCGGCGTTGAGGCGATCAACAAACGGCAAGGTCGTCGAGGCCAAGGAGATTGATCCGACGCCTTCGCGCGGCAAACCGGTAAGCGCGTCGCGTCCAGCTTCCACGGCCATGGTGATTGCATCTTCGTCCCAATTGGCGATTGCACGCTCTCCTTGCGCCAAACCCTTGAGGCCAGGCGCAAACCAAGCATGAGCCTTGTAGACGGCTGCGCGCTGCAGTCGACGCTTGGGGACATAGGCGCCGAAGGCCAGGATGCCGATTTCGTCGCTCATGAATACTCCGCATATCCGTTGTTAAGAACGACGAGGTCTCGTTCCTCGACGATGGCGCGAAACGCCGCTCGTCCCGTATTCTCGCGCCACACCTCAGTGCGGATCGTTTCTCCTGGATAGACGGGACTTGCGAAGCGCACCGCTATGCGTTTCAGGCGCGCGGGCTCATTGTGGCAAAGAAGGGCCAGCAGTGCGCGTCCGGCGACGCCGAACGTGCACAATCCATGCAGAATGGGCTCTTGAAACCCAGCCGCGCGTGCGACTTCTGGGTCAATGTGCAGCGGGTTATAGTCTCCAGACAGCCGATAGAGTTTCGCCTGCGCTTTGTCTGTCGCGAGAATTTTAGTTAGGTCGGGCGCACGCGTAGGAACCGGGTGCGGTTTGGGCTGGCCCTCCGAAGAACCGCCAAACCCGCCATTTCCTCGTAGAAATGAGCCGCTGCGTATTCGTGCTATGTGCACGCCGTCGGCGTCGAAGATATCGCGCGTTTGATAGCAAACCGCCCCTTTGTCCTTGCCTTTATCAAATATCGGACCAAACTTGCTTGTGCTTCGTAGCGCGCCTTCGACGGGGAGCGTTTGAAGGATCTCCACGTCTATTTCACCGTGAAGCACGCGCCGCCAATCGGCGCCGACTTCGCGCCAGACGAAGCCAGGCGACGCCATGACAACGGCCATAGTCGGAAGCGCGGTGAGACCGCCCTCGTATACAAACGAAAGCTCCTCGGCGCCCACCCCGAGCGCATAAAGCATCGTATCGCGCTTGGTGAATTCGAAGCGAACTTCAGTCGGCGCGCGCGAAAGAAGTGTCTCTGGATTGAAAGTCATCGATCAGATCGGCTCATAAGGAAAGACGTCGCTTGAGCGTTCCAGCTTGCGAAAGCTCGGTTTGAAGGCGGGTGCAAGTTCATTGGCGATGGATTCTGGCGTCCAGCCTTCGCTTTTCTGCATGGAACGAATTGGGCGCGGCGCCGAAAACAACAGAATTTCGTTTTTGCGCACAGCAAAAACCTGACCGCTCACGTCCTTCGAAGCATCAGACAACAAGAATGCCGCAAGCGGTGCGATCTTTTCTGGTGACATCGACTTCAGACGCTCGAGACGCGCAATTTCCGCCGGTTCTTCTGCAGGAATAGTGGCGACCAGTCTACTCCACGCGAACGGCGCTATGCAATTAGACCGGACATTGTATCGCTGCATATCGAGCGCGATCGAGTTGGACAGACCCACGATGCCCAGCTTGGCTGCGGCGTAATTCGCTTGCCCAAAATTTCCGATCAGCCCCGACGTCGACGTGAAGTTCACATAGGAGCCGGAGCCTTGGTCCCTAAAATAGCCGGCGGCCGCCTTTGCAACCAAGAAACAGCCGTGCAAGTGCACATCGATGACCTGCCGCCAATCGACCTCACTCATCTTGTGAAAGATGCGGTCGCGTAGAATGCCGGCATTGTTGACCACTCCGTCGATCCGCCCGAACGCTTTAACCGCGTCGTCGATGATAGACGTGGCGCCTTTCGGATCGGCGACGCTTGCGCCGTTGACGATTGCTTGGCCGCCAGAACCTCTAATCTCGGAAACGACCTCTTCGGCCGGGCCTGAATCAACGCCTTCGCCTTCGGCGCTGGCGCCAAGATCGTTCACAACCACCGCGGCGCCTTTGCTCGCACACAGCAAAGCGATCGCGCGGCCGATCCCGCGCCCGGCGCCTGTCACCGCAATCACTTTGCCTTCTAGCATTTCCGCATCCTCCCATGTCTGCTATCGTTATTAGCATTAGACCCGTGGTGTTGGCATATTCAAGTACAAAAATGCAATTCGATAGGCTGAATACATGTGGCGCACGTTCAAACGCGAGAGGGAGCCGGCCTCAAGGCCGCGCGCCCACGCTTCAGCCGGCAAATCGGCTATGACGCGGCCTTACGGTCGCCGCGAAGTGGGCGCAAGCACATGTCGTCTGTGACTGCGACATTGATGGGTAGGACGTGCATCTTACGGCTTAGCGAGCCGGCGACGTTGAACGCCCTGTCGCCTCGGCTGAAGGCGGACCTATTCGTTTCTCTGACTGATGCATTGGCCAATCCGGCCGTGCGCGCGTTGGTGCTTACTGGTGAGGGGGATGCGTTTTGTGCCGGTGCGGAATTGTCGAGCCTACATGAAAGAGAATCTGTTGAATCGCGCGAGCGCGTGATCGCCAGCCAACGTTTGGTGCGTGCGATCATGTCCTCTGACAAGCCGGTTGTCGCGGCGGTAAACGGCGCGGCGGCCGGGGCGGGCTTCTCATTGGCTCTGAGCGCCGATTTGATCTGCGTATCTACGAGAGCATTTTTCCGCCCCAGCTTCTTGGCGATCGGCGCGGTCCCGGACCTCGGCCTTGCTTATCTTTTGCCGCGCGCGGTCGGTCGTTATCGCGCCGCGGACATCATACTTTCCAACCAACAGATAAGAGCCGAGGAATCGGTGGGATTGGGCATCGCTCGGTCAGCGTCGGCGCCTGAGGCGCTGCTTGACGATGCACTCGAAGTTGCCGATCGCTTGGCAAGCGGGCCTTATGCCGTTGGGCTGACTAAGCGGCTGCTGAATCGCGGCGCTGAACTGCCGATCGAAGCATATTTGGAATTCGAGGCGGCGATTCAGGCCGTGGCGTTTGGGACGCACGATTTCAATCAGGGCGTACAGGCAATCCGAACGAAGCAGCGGCCCGTATTCAACGGCAATTGAGTTCAGTCCATGCGTATGCCCCCGTCCACATTCAAAGTCTGGCCGGTTACATAAGATGCCTCCGGCCCCGCCAGAAAGGCGATCGCCGCGGCGAATTCATCGGGGGCGCCGAGCCGTCTTAAAGCTGCGATGGCCGCCACTTCCTGTCGAATGACCTCGACACTCACGTTTCGCCTCATGGCCGCCTGTTCAATCGTTTCGTGAAGCATGTCCGTGTCGGCCCCGCCCGGACATACGCAATTGACTCGAACGCCGTGCTTGCCGACTTCTCTCGCAACTTGTTGTGTGAGACCGATGAGCCCAAACTTCGCGGCGCAATACGCGCCGTAGTTTGCATAGCCCTGCCTGCCAGCCAGAGAAGAAACGTTGACGATCGCGCCCGTCCGCGCGGAAATCATCGCGGGCAGCGCAGCTTTCGTCATCAAATAGGCCGCGCGCAAATTGACGTTGATACCCTTGTCCCAAACCTGTTCGTCCAGCTCGACTATTGGGTGCAAGTTTGCGCTATCGGCCGCGCCAGCATTATTCACGAGTATATTGAGCCCGCCGAAACGTCGGATGGTTTCCTCGATAAGATAACGGACTTGCTGGGGGTCCGTGACGTCGCACGGAATGGCGGCAGCCTTTCCTCCGTTGGCTTCTATTTCGGCTGCCACGGAGCGAATTCCAGCCCAGCCGCCAGCATCTCCATTGTGGGAGGGAGGCTCAGATTGTGGACGTGAACACACAACGACGGTCGCGCCACGCGCAGCAAGACGCAGAGCCACAGCTCGGCCTATGCCGCGGCGGCGGGACGCTCCAGATACGACCGCGACGGCGCCTTTTAGATCCGACATGTCGACTCCGCGTGATCCTCAAGCGGTGCCCGCAAGACGTCCTGAAGCGCCGAGGGTGCTCACCGTGCTGCCAAGAAGCAAACGGCGCTTGCCTTGGAATGACTACTAACGTTAGCATTGGCGAGCGCGGCGGACAAGGAGCTTATTGTCGGCCGCGAAGCGCCTCGCAAAGGCGTGCCAGGTACCGGACGAGGGACGCATTTTATGGTCGGCGCGGCTCAATTCGATTTCTCCGGGAAGGTGGTTGCGGTTGTCGGGGGAGGGACGGGGATCGGTGCGGGCGTCGCAAGTGCTTTTGCAAACGCCGGCGCAAACGTTTGCGTCGGTGGCCGCCGCATTGAACCGCTGAAACGCTTCTGCGAACGTCATCGAGGCCAAGCCGACTTTGTCCAAATGGATGTCACCAGCGAAGACGACCGATGCCGGACCATAGACACGCTTATCGAACGCCATGGGCGTCTTGATGTTTTGATCAACAGTACGCTGGCTGTCTATGCACAACCGTTCGGCGATCTGAACGCAAAGCGCATTGCGAGGATGTATGACGTTTTGTTGGCAGGGCCCACTGCATTGATGCAGGCGGCGTTGCCCCATCTTGTGCGGTCAAAGGGCTGTATGATCGGCATTTCTTCGGTTGCAGGTCGTCATGTGCCATTTCCAAGCACGGGGATGGCGGTGTATGCGGCCGCGAAAGCGGGACTGAATCAGCTTGTCCGCGGTTTATCCAGTGAGGTGGGCGCGCTCGGGGTCAGAGTAAACGCCATCGCGCCAGGGCCGACGCGAACTGAGACGGCGCCGCTTGCGGCGACTGAGCGTCTCGAGGCGGCGATCAAATTCACGCCTATGGCTCGACTAGGCGAACCTTCGGATATTGCTCCGGTAGCGCTGTTTCTGGCGAGCGATGCTGCGGCCTGGGTGACTGGACAAGTGATCGACGTCGCCGGCGGCTTTGGCCTGTCGGGGTAAACTCGCGTTTTCCCGACAGAGTAGAACACCTTTCCTTCGAACTAGGCGAGCGTCATGTACCAATTTTTGCGTGGGCTGAGGGTGGTGGAAATCGCTTCGTTCATCGCTGGACCGTCTTGTGGGCTTTATTTCGCGCAAATGGGGGCCGAAGTGATCCGTATTGACGACATTGGCGGAGGTCCGGATTTCAAACGCTGGCCATTGGCTGAAAGCGGATCAAGTCTGTACTGGGAAGGCTTGAACAAGGGCAAGAAGTCCGTCGCGCTTGATCTCCGATCGCCGCGTGGTCGCGAGCTTGCGTTAGCCATCGCGGCTGCACCGGGGGAAAATGCAGGCTTGGTGATCACTAATCAGCCAGCGCAAGGGTTCCTTTCTTACGAACGACTCAAAGCCGCACGCCCGGACATCATCTGCGTACGCGTGATGGGCTGGGCCGACGGCGCGCCAGCCATGGACTACACAGTCAATGCGGCGACGGGTCTCCCGGGAATGACGGGGTTCGAAGATGATGGCAGGCCCATCAACCACGTGCTGCCGGCGTGGGACCTGATTTGCGGCGCCTATTCTGCTTTTGCGTTGATGACGGCTGAGCGCGAGCGCCGGCGCATTGGCCAGGGCGCAGAAGTTCGTGTCGCTCTGTCTGACATTGCTGCGGCAAGCTTGGCGCATATCGGAGCAGTCGCGGAAGTGCTCGCGCAGGGCGAAAGCCGCGCGCGCGTCGGCAATGCGTTGTTCGGCGCGTTCGGACGTGATTTCACGACGTCGGATGGCGAGCGTGTGATGGTCGTGGCGATCTCGCCGCGGCAGTGGCAAGGACTTTTAACCGGATTGGACTTGGCCGATGCGGTCAGGGCGCTTGAAAACGAGCTTGGCGTCTCATTTGCGCGGGACGAAGGCGCGCGCTTTCGCTGTCGCGATCGCTTGTTTCCTCTGTTTGAAGCAGCCATCGGAAAACGTCCGTTAAGCGAGTTGTCCGTTTCCCTCGATGCGGCTTCGGTCACGTGGTCGAAATACCAAAGCTTGTACGAGGCAGCGACTACGGATGTGAGACTGTTCGTAGAGAATCCGATTTTTAAATCCGCGCTGAATCCAAGCGGCCTGCGCTATCCAATTCCTGGTGCATCGGCCAGGATTGAAGGCGTGCAGAGAGAACCAGCGCAACCGGCGCCGATGTTAGGCCGACACACGGACGAGATATTGAGTTCGGTGCTTGGTTTGTCGGGCAATGAGCTTGGCGAGCTTCATACCGACGGCGTTGTCGCCTCGTAGGCTCGTGTTGCTCGATCAAATAAACCCCTGGCGTCTTTAGCTTTCGTTACTAGAGGCATCCTTGAACATCCACGAATATCAGGCCAAGGACGTATTGCGTCAGTTCGGCGTTCCGGTCCCGCAGGGCTATCCGGCCTTCTCGGCGGAGGAGGCGATCGACGCGGCGGCGAAGCTCGGCGGCCCGGTCTGGGTGGTGAAGAGCCAGATCCACGCGGGCGGACGCGGCAAGGGCGCGTTCAAGGAAGCCGATGCAGGGGAGAAGGGCGGCGTTCGTCTGGCGCGCGAGCCTGAGGAAGTCGGCCTCTACGCCAAGCAGATGCTCGGCCACACCTTGGTGACGAAGCAGACCGGCCCGGCCGGGCGCGTGGTGAAGCGCGTCTATGTCGAAGGCGGCGCCGACATCGCGCGCGAGCTTTATCTCTCGGCGCTGGTGGATCGCGGCGCCGGCCGTGTCGCGTTCGTGGCGTCGGAAGCCGGCGGCATGAATATCGAAGAAGTCGCGCACGACACGCCGGAAAAAATCACCACCGTCGACATCGATCCGGACACCGGCCCGTCGCAAGCCAATATCGATGCGGTGGCCAAGGCGCTGGGCCTCAGCGGCGGCTTGGTCGCGCAATGCGGCGACCTTTTGAACAAGCTCTATGCAGCGTTCGTGAAGAGCGACATGAGCCTTCTGGAAATCAATCCGCTGATCGTCACCAAGGACGACAAGCTTGTCTGCCTCGACGCGAAGGTGAGCTTCGATTCCAACGCATCCTTCCGCCATCCCGAATGGGAGCAGATGCGCGATCTCGGCGAAGAAGACGAACGCGAGATCGAGGCTTCGAAATACGATCTTTCCTACGTCGCGCTCGATGGCGATATCGGCTGCCTGGTCAATGGCGCGGGCCTCGCCATGGCGACGATGGACATTATCAAGACGTTCGGCGCCGAGCCGGCGAACTTCCTCGATGTCGGCGGCGGCGCGGACAAGGCGAAGGTCGAAGCCGCGTTCAAGATCATTCTCGCCGACCCGAACGTGAAGGGCATCCTCGTCAACATTTTCGGCGGCATCGCCCGCTGCGACGTGATCGCGGAGGGCGTGGTCGCCGCCGTGCGCGCTGTGGGCCTCACCGTGCCGCTCGTCGTCCGCCTCGAAGGCACCAACGTCAACGAAGGCAAGCAAATCCTGCGCGACTCGGGGCTCAACGTGATCCCGGCCGATGATCTGGAAGACGCGGCAAGGAAGATCGTGAAGGCCGTGAGCAGCTAAGGGGAGACAATGTCCATTCTCGTCAGCGCTCAGACGCGCGTAATCTGCCAGGGCTTCACGGGGAAGAACGGCACGTTTCACTCCGAGCAGGCCATCGCGTACGGCGCCAAGATGACAGGTGGCGTTTCGCCGGGCAAAGGCGGAACGACGCACTTGGGGTTGCCGGTGTTCAATTCTGTCGCCGAGGCGCGCGACAAGGCCGGCGCCGATGCGACGGTGATCTACGTGCCGCCATCGGGCGCGGCCGCGGCGATCGAAGAGGCGATCGACGCTGAAATCCCACTGATTGTCTGCATTACCGAGGGCATTCCGGTGCTCGACATGGTGCGTGTGCAGGCGAAGCTCGCGAAATCCAAGAGTAAATTGCTCGGGCCCAACTGCCCGGGCGTGCTCACACCGAACGAATGCAAGATCGGCATTATGCCGGGCTCGATCTTCAAGAAGGGCAGTGTCGGGATAGTCTCGCGCTCAGGTACGCTGACTTATGAGGCGGTGTTTCAGACTTCCAACGAAGGGCTTGGCCAGACCACGGCGGTCGGCATTGGCGGCGATCCGGTTAAAGGTCTCGAATTCATCGATGTGCTGGAAATGTTTCTTGCTGACGACGCCACCAAAAGCATTGTCATGATTGGCGAAATCGGCGGCGCTGCTGAGGAAGAAGCCTCCCAATTTTTAGCGGATGAAAGGAAACGTGGGCGCTGGAAGCCGGTGGTGGGTTTCATCGCTGGGCGCACTGCGCCGCCCGGACGCCGCATGGGTCATGCTGGCGCAATCATCTCCGGCGGCAAGGGCGACGCTATTTCCAAGGTCGAGGCCATGGAAGCCGCCGGAATCAAGGTCGCCGCGCATCCGGCCGCACTTGGTCGGACGATGATGGAATTGCTCGCCCAAGTGTGACTCGCATGTGTGAGTGCGGATAAGGCGAGCTTTCGCCGCTTTTATCGCAGAAGGAGCCGCGCAAGATCACACTGAGGCAACTTTGCATAAAGCCACAAATCAACGTCCGAGGCTGCCGGCCCCAGAATCTGCGCCGCCAAGTCGGGCGCCAGGAAGGCCAGGAGCTTAGCCGTGTGCAGGACGCAGATGCCTTCGGCACGAGCCAGGCCCTTGATCGAGTTCGGCTCGCCAGCTTCCAGACGTTTCACCCAGGCCCTGACGCTGGTGCCTTCTCGCCGTAGGTTCCGACTGAGCGCCAATGGGTGGACGCCCAACTTGGCTGCAATATCTTCTATGGCCAGCGGTTCGATGGAATCCCCGCACTAGGAGCAATTATCGCGCGAACGCTTCGCGCAAGGCTTCGGTCGCTCGATGGTATTGTCATGAAATCGAGTGGAGCTCTGGCCGCCATTGTGCGTCTTTCGCCCTCGGGGTGCGCTATCGCGCGCCGCCGCGGACCCGCGTCGAAAAGAAGCCGATTTACAGAGCAGCCAAAGCGATGGGTCGTGGGGAAGAGATATTTTGAATTCCTTCAAATACGAATGTGGGCAGCTCCATGTAAAGTCACCACGAATGATGGGGATCGATTCTCCAGCCAACTTGCAAACCTATGCCATATTATCATCCAAAATTCGGCGAAGTAATTGTCCGGATCGAGATGCGGATGTTTCATCACAACGGACAGGGCGACATGACTGCCTTGGGCATCCAAACGTGTTTCGATATCTGCCGTGAGCAGGTGGTAAAAGGCCAAACCTTTTTTAGAGCACCGAGGAACGTGCCTGCCGTCATTGCCAACTCGGTCGTCCTGGCCAGCCATGGCGTAATGTTCGCGTGGTGCAGCCCATGTGCTCATCGTCCAATTCCGACCAAATCCAGCGTTATCGCCGGGCCTTCGCGCGCGCCGCGGGACAACTGATCGCCGGACGCTGCACGCGGCAGGACTTCACCGAGATGGGCGGTTGGATGAAATCGGTCAATCAATACCCAAACCGGCCGGTCTATTTCACCTATTGCCGCGGCATGACCAACGCCAACAAACTCTATCTCAATGGTTCGACCGGGCGCATTCTCCGCTAGCGCTGCGCAGGTGAGGATTCGTCGTCTGATCTCTTGGCGACCTCGGCATTTCGACCAGCTCCGCGCTGGTCGCCAGCAGGCGATCGAGACCAGCGCGCTCTATCTCGACGTGCTGCGCGACCTAAAGCGTATCAACGCTCATCTCGTCGAAGCGGCGGCCAATCCTCGAAGCCGCGGTAGATCTGTTGCCAAGCCGCCTGCGCGCAAACCGCGACTCATAGGCCTCGGATCGGTCTCCGGTGGGTCGCGTCGTCCTTTGTGACTCATCGTCTGTAGATTGATAGGCGTCATTACGGCGCTGTCGCCGGCATGGAGATACGGCGTCGCCTTGCGCGCAACTTGATTCGCCGCCGCCATGCGCTCGAATGGTCGCAGGAAGAGCTGGCGGCCGAAGCGGAATTGCACCGCACTTATGTCTCTGGTCTCGAGCGCGCGGTGCGCAATCCGACCATCGTCATCATTGAGCGATTGGCAAAGGCGCTGAAGACAACTGCGGGCGATCTGTTGGAATAGCCGAGCTGCACGACGCGCGCCGGATTGCATCCGTAGTTCGAGATCGCGGTAACGAGAATGCTGATCGCGGTCGTTTTTGATATCGCTGCAACGACGTCGCGAGAGCCGCGTCGGCGCAGCCCTTCAACTTTACAGCGGCACGTCGGATCAGATGCGTCAGACCTTCGAGTCTGACGGACTCGCGCGGGTGGGATTATACGCACCGACT
This sequence comes from uncultured Oleiharenicola sp., assembly GCA_964392935.1. GTDB lineage: Bacteria > Verrucomicrobiota > Verrucomicrobiia > Opitutales > Opitutaceae > Lacunisphaera. Next base: position 89 of record CAYMSE010000435.1, on the reverse strand, counting down.
CGGCTCTATCGGTCATGGAGCGTGCGTTCGGGCCAGGGGACAAGGCGAGTAGTGCCGCTCGTGTTCGCGCTTCCGTTGAAGTGCAGACA
>CAYMSE010000434.1:0-11794 GCA_964392935.1 uncultured Oleiharenicola sp. | reverse complement strand
GACGGCGTGGACATCCTCCACACCATCGGGGGCGACGACACCAACACGACCGCCGCCGACCTCGCAGCCTACCTCGAGAAGCACAATTACTCGCTCAAGGTGATCGGTCTCCCGAAGACCATCGACAACGACATCGTCCCGATCCGCCAGAGCCTCGGCGCCGCCACCGCGGCCGAGCAGGGCGCGCGGTTCTTCTCCAACGTCGTCACCGAGCTCGGCGCCAGCGCGCGCATGCTCATCGTGCACGAGGTCATGGGGCGCAACTGCGGCTGGCTGACCGCCGCCACCGCCCGCGAGTACCAGCGCAGCCTGGCCCAGAAGGCGTGGGTGCCCGGGCTCGGCGTCACCAAGCGGCGCTACGCGGTCCACGGCATCTACCTGCCCGAGATGGCGCTCGACATCGAGGCCGAGGCGAAGCGCCTGCGCGCCCTCATGGACGAACAGGGCAATGTGAACCTCTTCATCAGCGAGGGCGCCGGCCTTGACAGCATCATCCAGGAGCTGACCGCCCGCGGCCAGGAGGTCGCGCGCGACGCCTTCGGCCACGTCCGCCTCGACACGATCAATCCCGGCAAGTGGTTCGCCGAGCGCTTCGCCTCGCTCATCGGCGCCGAGAAGGTGCTCGTGCAGAAGAGCGGGTACTTCGCTCGCTCGGCCCCGTGCAACGGCGAGGACTTCAAGCTCATCGACCAGTGCGTGCTCAAGGCGATCGAGTGCGCCCAGGCCGGCGTCACCGGCCTCATCGGCCACGACGAGGACCGGGGCAACGAACTCCGCGCGATCGAGTTTCCGCGCATCAAGGGCGGCAAGGCCTTCAACGTCCTGCAGCCCTGGTTCCAGGACCTGCTCAAGGAAATCGGCCAGCCGATGACGAAGGTCGTCACCGTCGCGCACTGAGCCCACAAACATCTTGAAAACCCCCGGCACCGGCGAAAGCTGGTGCCGCTGTTTTTCCCGCGAGTGTAGCACAATGGATAGTGTAGTGGCCTCCGAAGCCATTGATCCGGGTTCGACTCCCGGCACTCGCACCAGCGCCGCCCGCGGCACGCCCGCGGTTTACCGATCGGCGGCGGCGGGCGATTCCGTTCCGGCCGGGGACGCCGGTGCCGCCAGGAGGCGGTGCATCGCGGCCAGCAACGCCGGGGCGCTGTAGGGTTTCGCGAGGAACGCGCTACCGTCGTCCTGATTCCGGCCAAAAGCGTCCTCCGCCACGGCGCCGCTCACCAGCAACACCCGGATGCGCGGGTTCAGCGCCGCCACGACCCGCGCGAACGCGGGGCCGTTGAGATGGGGCAGATCGAATTCGGCGATGACCAATTTCACCTCGAGCGACCGTGGCGCCAGCAGCGCCACCGCGTCCGTGCCCGTTCCCGCCGCCAGCACGCGATAGCCGTGGGCGACCAAGGTGGCCGCAGCCAGATCGCGCACGCTCGCGTCCGCATCGGCGAGGAGCACCAATTCGCCCTGCGCCTGCGGGATCGCGGTCTCGAACGGCCCGCCGGAATTGCGCTGGTCGTCGGATTCGGCCGGCAGCCAGATCTGGAACGTCGTGCCCTGGCCCGCCCGCGTGCTGAATGTCACCGCCCCCTGGTAGGTTTCCACCAAGCTGCGCACGGTGGGCAGGCCCAATCCCGTGCCGGTGGACTTCGTCGTGAAGAACGGTTCCCAGATCCGCGCGGCCACCTCGGGCGCGATGCCCGCGCCCGTGTCGCTGACCTCCAGCATGAGGTGGTTGCCCGGCTTCACCCCGGTCACCGCGGCGGCGCTGACGGCGTCAGGTCCGCGGTTGCCGGCGCGCAGCGTGAGTCGGCCACCGCCGGGCATGGCATCGCGCGCGTTCACGCACAGGTTCAGCAGGATCTGGTGGAGGTGGGTCGGGTTGATCCGCACCGGCCAGAGGTTGGGCTGCAATTCCTCGACGATTTCGAGCGACTTGGGAAAGGTCTGGCGCATGAACTCCAGCATCTCCCGCAACGGATGCTTCGGCTGGAGGACCAGCTTCTCCCCGGCGATGCCCTGCGCTAAACCGAGGATCTGCTTCACGAGGCTGGCGCCGCGCAGCGCGCTGTTTTCCATCGTCTTCAGGATCCGCTGGTCGCCCTCGCTGGTCAGGCGCGACCGGAACAGCGACACCCCCATGAGCATCGGCGCCAGCGCGTTGTTGAAATCGTGCGCAATGCCGGCGGCGAGCATGCCGATGCTCTCGAGGCGCTGCACGCGCAGCATCTGCTCGGCCGCCGCGGCCCGCTCGCGTTCGCGCTGCACCTCCCGCATGGCGCGCTCGATTGCGGCGACCAGCCGTTGCGGACGATCCTTCAGCAGATAGTCCGTCGCGCCGGCCCGCAGGGCGTCCAGCGCCCGCTCCTCGCCGATCGTGCCGGAAAGAAAGATGAACGGCAGGGACGGCACCTTTTCCCGGGCAAGGTGCAGGGCTTCGAGGCCGTTGAACTGGGTCAGGCTGAAATCCGACAGCACCAGATCATGCCCGCACTCCAGTTCCGCCAGGAAATCCGCCCGGGTGTCGACGAGCCGGATTTCGATATCCGGCCATTGCTGCCGGAGCAGGTCGCGTGCAAAGCGCGCGTCGCGCGGATTGTCTTCCAGGTGGAGAATTCTGATCATGGTGTCGAGTCCCACAACCGAGCCGACGCCTGAGCCAATATCCTGCGGGATGAACCAAGAAAGCGGGCGCGGGAGTTCACCTGAAGGGCACGAACCGCCTGAATTCAGGGTGGCGCGCTCGCCCGTGAACCGCGCGCCGGCGCGCGAACGGTCTCGGCGTTTGACGCCGCGGCGTTCCCGCGTATACCGACTGCACCCCGATGTCCCCCGCCCCCGTTGGATTCGCCCTCGTTGGCACCGGCATGATCGCCGGCTACCATGCCCAGGCCATCACCCAGACGCCCGGCGCCCGCCTCGTCGGCGTGGTGAGCCGCTCGACCGAAAAGGGCCGCGCCTTCGCCGCCCGGCACGCCATCCCGGTGGTCACCGCGACCGTGGAGGAAATGGTGGCGCGGCCGGACGTGCACGTCGTGAACGTCACCACCCCGAGCGGCGCCCACCTCGATCCGGCGCTCACCGCCATCCGCGCGGGCAAGCACCTCGTGGTCGAAAAGCCGCTGGAAACCACTCCCGCCCGCGCCGACCAGATCATCGCCGCCGCCGACCGGGCCGGCGTCAAGGTGGCCGCGATCTTCCAGGGCCGCTTCGGGACCGGCGCGCAAACCGTGAAGGCCGCCCTCACCGCCGGCCGCCTGGGGCGCCTGGTGCTCGCCAGCGCCTATGTGAAGTGGCACCGCACCGCCGAGTATTACCACACGCCGTGGAAAGGCACCTGGGACCTCGACGGCGGCGGCGCGCTGATGAACCAGGCCATCCACGGCGTCGACCTCCTGCAATGGTTTGCCGGCCTGCCGGTCGAGGTGTTCGGCCGCATCGCGCGCCGCGTGCACACCGGCATCCAGGCGGACGACACCACGGTCGCCGCCCTCACCTTTCCCGATGGCGCGTGCGGCACGATCGAGGCGACCACCGCGGCATGGCCCGACTGGTCGCGGCGCATCGAGCTGTGCGGCGCGCAGGGCTCCGTCTGCCTGGAGGATGACGCGATCGTGCGCTGGGACTTCGCGCATGCGGAGCCGGGCGACGAGGCGATCCGCCACGCTCCCCGCGACAACGCCCTCGGCTCCGGCGCCGGCGTGCCGGGCGGCATTTCGCTCGCCGGCCACCTGCGCCAGATCGGCGACCTCGTCGCCGCGATCCGCGAAGACCGCGCCCCGGCCATCGATGCCCGCGAGGGCCGCAAGGCGGTGGCGCTGGTGCACGCCATCTACGAATCCGCCAAGGCCGGTCAACCCGTGCGGCTCGCATGACCGCCGCCCCGGCCCAACCCTGGTGGCGCGTCCTGACCCGCGAACACTGGTTCACCTTCATCGTCGCGTCGCTGGCGTGGTTTTTCGACTGCCTCGACTCGCAGTTCTTCAATCTCGCGCGCGATGCGGCGATGGACGACCTGCTCGGCGACAAGGTCAAGGCGACGGTCTACGCGCCCTACACGACGTCGGTCTTCCTTCTGGGCTGGGCGGTCGGCGGCCTGATCTTCGGCGCCCTCGGCGACCGCTTCGGCCGCGCCCGCATCCTTACGGTGACCGTCCTGATCTACTCCGTGTTCACCGGGCTCGGCGCGTTCTCCACGAGCTTCCTCGATTTCTGCGCATACCGCTTCCTCACTGGCGCGGGGGTCGGCGGCGTGTTCGGGCTCGCGGTCGCACTCGTGGCGGACTCCCTGCCGGACCACACCCGCGCGCCCGCGCTCGGCCTGCTGCAGTCCCTGTCCACCTGGGGCAACATCCTTGCCGGGCTCATCGGCATGGCCATCGGCGCCCTCGCGGTGCGCGAGCTGCTGCCCCTCGGCTTGAAACCGTGGCAGGCCATCTTCCTGGCCGGCGCGCTGCCGGCGTTCCTCTGCGTGTTCATGCTGAAGCGCCTGCCCGAACCCCGGAAATGGGTGGAGGCCCGGGCCGCGGCCGGACGAGCCGGGGTCAGATTTGGATCGTACTCGGCGCTGCTCGGCGACCCGCGCTTGTCGCGCAATGCCTGGTGTGGCCTCATCCTCTGCAGCGCCGGCATCATCGGCCTCTGGGGACTCGGCAACTTCCATCCCAAGATCGTCGGCGCCATCGTCAGCCAGCACCTGGCCTCCTCGCACCTGCCCGCCGAGGAAATCGCGAGCCGCCAGGCCTTCTGGCGCTCCACGGGCCTGCTCATGCAGAACATCGGCGGCTTCGCCGGGATGATGACCCTCGCCTGGGTCGCGCAGCGCTGGGGGCGGCGCCCGGCCGCCGCGCTGTCCCTGATCCTGTCCTTCCTCACGACGGTGCTCGTGTTCAAGTGGCTGCGCGAGTTCAGCCAGATCTATTGGATGCTGCCGCTGATGGGCTTCGGCCAGCTCGCCTCGTTCGCGGTGTACGCCATCTACCTGCCCGAGCTGTTTCCGACGAGCCTGCGCAGCACGGGGACGAGCTTCTGCTACAACGGCGGACGCATCCTCGCGGCGACCGCGCCGTTCACCCTCAGCCGCATCACCGCGAGCCTGGGCGGCGAGATCGAGAACTTCCGCACCGCCGGCCTGTGGGTGAGCCTCGTCCTGCTCGCCGGATTGCTCGTGCTGCCGTTCCTGCCCGAGACCAAGGACCGGCCGCTGCCCGAATAGGCTGCTGGACAGTCAACCTCCGCCCGCCTCGCGCCACGCCCTCCATTCCCGCATCGTCCGCCCCGTCCACCCCACCCCGCCATGTCCCCCTTGCCTCGCCGCCAGTTCCTCCAAACCATCGCCGTAGCCGGCGCCAGCACCCTGGCGGTTGGCGCGACCGCCCAAACCCCGCCCCCCATGACGCAGAAATCCGACGGCCAGAGTTACGCCCCGAAGGGCAAACCCAACCCGGTGGTGAAGGCCGGCGAATTCATCTTCGCCGCGGCCTTCCTCGACCACGGCCACATCTACGGCCAGTGCAACGGCCTCACCGAGGCCGGCGCCACGCTCAAGTGGGTGCACGATCCCGACCCGATGAAGGTCGCCGCCTTCCTCGAGAAATTCCCCGGCACCAAGGTCGCGGGCTCGTTCGACGAGATCCTCGCCGACCCCGAGGTGAAGCTCGTCGCCACCGCCGCCATCCCCAACCGCCGCGGCCCGATCGGCTGCCAGGTCATGCAGGCGGGCAAGGACTACTTCACCGACAAGCCCCCGTTCACCACGCTCGCCCAACTCGAGGAGGCCAAGCAGGTCGCGGCGGCCACCGGGAAGAAGTACATGGTCTACTACAGCGAGCGGCTGCACGTGGAGTCCGCCATGTTCGCCCTGGACCTCATCCAGCAAGGCGCGATCGGGCGGGTCATCCAGGTGCTCGGCCTCGGACCCCACCGCGAGGGCAAGGGCCGGCCCGACTGGTTCTACGACCACGACAGCTACGGCGGCATCCTGTGCGACATCGGCTCGCACCAGTTCGAGCAGTTCCTCGCCTACACGGGCGCTACCGATGCCACCGTCATGCACGCCGCCGTGGCAAACTACGCGCATCCGCAGCACCCCGGCTTCGAGGATTTCGGCGAGGCCAACCTCCTCGGGAACAACGGCGCGACGAACTACATCCGCGTCGACTGGTTCACGCCCGCCGGCCTCAGCACCTGGGGCGACGGCCGGATGTTCATCCTCGGCGAAAAGGGCTACATCGAGCTCCGCAAGTATGTCGACGTGGGGCGCGACAAAACCGGCAGCCACGTCTACCTGGTCGACCAGCACGGCGAGCAGCACATCGAGGTCGAGGGCAAGGTCGGCTACCGCTACTTCGGCGAACTCATCCTCGACTGCCTGCACCGCACCGAGAAAGCCATGACGCAGGCGCACGCCTTCAAGGCCGCCGAGCTCTGTCTCAAGGCCCAGGCCGCCGCGAAGAAAATCGCCTAGGCGCCTAAGGTTCGCCGGTGCCGGTCGTCATCAGGTTGATGAACGACCGGCTGCTCGTCCCTACCTTCCTTTGTCCCCGCCCGTGGGCATCCATGCCGGGTGACGAACTCACGCGCTACTGCGACTATTGCCGCAAGTGCGTCCACAACCTGACCCACCCGGACTCGCCCGGCCGCGCGGAACTGCTGGGTGACCCGGCGGCGCGCTTGTGCGGCCGGTATCGTGCGGCCATCCGCCGGGCGCGCCCGGAATTCCGCGCCGCTTACTTCCGGCACCTGGCGAAGTGCGGCGCCGGCGTGGCCGCCGCCGGGGCGGCCGCGGTGGTCCTCTGGGAAATTTCCACGGAACCCGGCCATTCCCTCCTCCGGTGGGGCCGCCACGACGGAATGCCCTCCGCGTGGTACGAGGAGCGCCAGACCCACCTTGTCGGCGACATCGCGTGCCCCCCTGCGCCGCCAACCGTCGACGACGATCCGGGGGAACCGGCCGCGGAACCGCCACCCGCGACCCCGTTGGCGATGCCGACGGCGGAAATCGACCGGCTCTTCGGCGAACCCGCGCGGGCCCGGGCCGCGATCACCGCGGTCGAACGCGTGCCGATCAACCTGCCTCCCGCCGGGACGGGCGCACGCTAGCAACCCGGCGGCGCCGCCCGGCTCAGATGTGGATCGCCTGCCCCAGCGTCGCGAGGGCCGCCTCGCCGAGCGCCTCGGAGAGCGTCGGGTGGGCGTGGATCGAATGGTGGATCTCCTCGATCGTGGCCTCGAGATTGATGGCGAGGCCGTACTCGGCGATCAGCTCGGTCGCCTCCTGGCCGATGATGTGCACGCCGAGGATCTCACCGGTCTTCTCGTCGGCGATGACCTTGACGAAGCCCTCGGTGTCGCCCGCCGCGACCGCCTTGCCGACCGCGGTGAACGGGAACTTGCCGACCTTGTACGCGACGCCCTTCTCCTTCACCGCGCGCTCGGTCAGGCCGATGCTCGCGACCTGCGGCTGGCAGTAGGTGCAGCCGGGAAACACCCCGAGCGGTTTCGGTTTGTGGATGCCGAACATGCCGTCGACGGCCTGGATGGCGCGGAACGAGGCGACGTGCGCGAGCCACGGCGGGCCCTGGATGTCGCCGCAGGCGTAGACGCCGGGCGTGCTGGTCTGGTAGTTCTCGTCGACCTTCACGAACCCCCGGTCGAGGTCGAGCTTCACCTTCGGCGAGACGAGCCCGTCGAGGTTGGCCTGGATGCCGATCGCCACGAGGATGCTTTCGACCTCGAGCTCTGTCTTCGCGCCGTCCTTCACGAGGTCGAGCTTCACGCTCTTGTCGCCGGCGCGGATGTTCTCGCACTTCGTGCCGGTGTGGATCGCGATGCCCTGCTTGGTGAAATTGCGCTCGAGCATCTTCGAGACTTCGTGGTCCTCGACCGGCAGGATCTGCGGCAGCATCTCGATGAGCGTCACCTGCGTGCCAAACGCGTTGTAGAAATACGCGAACTCCACGCCGATCGCGCCGGCACCGATGATGGCGATGGACTTCGGCGGCGCCTTCGCCGCCAGCGCTTCGCGCGAGGTCAGCACGCGCGTGCCGTCCGCCGGCAGTCCGGGCAGGTTCTTCGGCCGCTGGCCGGTGCAGAGCAGGATGTTTTTTGTGCGGAAAAACTTCCCCTTGTGCTCGCCGGCGGTGACCTCGACCATGCCGGGCATCACCACCGAGCCCTTGCCGATGAAGTAGTCGACCTTGTTCTTCTTGAAGAGGAACTCGACGCCCTTGGCCATCTGGCTGGCGACGCCGCGCGAACGCTCGACCACCTTGGGGAAATCGAAGCCGACCTCCTTGACGCTGAGCCCGTACGCCTCGGCCTTCTGGAAGGTGCGGTACAACTCGGCACTCTTCAGCAGCGCCTTGGTCGGAATGCAGCCCCAGTTCAGGCAGGTGCCGCCGGCGCGCTCCATTTCGATGCAGGCCACCTTCTTGCCCAGCTGGCCGGCGCGGATGGCCGCGACATATCCGGCGGGACCGCCGCCGATGATCACCAAGTCGTAGATTGCGTCTGACATAGTTGGATTTGTGAGCGGGAAAAGTCGCCTCACCCGCGGGCAGCGTCAAACGGATTTGCGGTTTCTTGAGGAAGTCGGACGGAAACCGTCAGGCCCGCCGGCCGCGCCGCCGCGAACCGTCGCCTAGATGTCGATCACGTCGTCCGCCTTGCCGCGCGGCGCGGGACCGGACGGGGGTTTCGGCGGCGGACGCATCAGCCGGTTCAGCACGAGGTTGGTCACGCTCACGATGAGCGCGCCCAGCAGGGCGCTGCCGAACCCGGCGACGTGGAAACCCTGGACGATCCGGCCGACGAAGTAGAACAGCAGCGCGTTGATGACCCAGATGCCCAGGCCCATGGACAGCACGATGAACGGCAGGGTGAAGAGCAGCAGCAGCGGCTTCAGCACGACGTTGAGGAAACTCAACAGCAGCACGACGACCGCCAGCGTCAGCCCGTCGTCGCAGCTGATGCCGGGAACGAGCTTGGTGCTGAGGACGACCCCGAGCGCCAGCACCAGCCAGCGCAGCAGCAGGTTGACGAACGCAAGGTTCATTGAATGATGCCGACTTTCGCCGCGACGCCTCGCGGAGCAATGAAAATTCTCATCGTTCAGGACTACCTCCGCAGCGGCGGCACCGAGCGCCATTCCATCTACCTCGCCACCGCCTTCGCGCGCGCCGGGCACGACGTCACGCTGCTCACTTTCCGGCCGCGCGGGGTCCTCGACGTGAGCGGCGAATTGCAGCCGTTTGCCTTCCGTTCGCTGCAGTCCTTCGACACGGGGCTCGACTGGTTCGCCCCGGGGTTGCTCCGCACCGCCGAGGAGGCCGCGCCGGAACTCGTGCTCTGCATGGGCCGCATGGCCAATTGCTACGCCGGCTTCATCGCATCGCGCCTGCCGCGCGCCGCGGTCATCTGCACGATGCGCACCGGCAAGCTCCTGCCCTGGCTCTTCGTTCGCTCCCTGCGCAAGTGCCGCCACGTGGTGGCCAACAGCCACGTGGCCAAGCGCGTGCTCGCCGACGTCTACGACGTGCCGGCGCACAAGGTCACGGTGATCCACAACCCCGTGCTCCGGTTCACGGACGAGGGCGCCGCCCGCAACCTCGCGCTGCGCCGCTTCCACGGCGCCAACCCCAGCACGGTCGTGCTGCTCAACGTCGCGATGTTCCGGAAGGAGAAGAACCAGCGCGAACTCATCGAGATCTGCTCCCGCCTGCCCGGTTACATGGACTGGCAGCTGTGGCTCGCCGGCGACGGCCCGGCGCGCAAGAACTGCGAGCAGCTGGCGCACGACCTCGGTCTCGGCGCGCGCGTGAAGTTCCTCGGCTACCAGCCCGAGCCGTCGCCCCTCTACCTCGCCGCCGACCTCGCGGTGCTCGCCTCCCAGAGCGAATCGCTCTCCAACTACCTCATCGAGTCGCAGCTCCACGGCCTCCCCGCCGTGGCCTATGACGTCGTGGGCGTCGGCGAATGCTTCGCGCCCGACCGCTCCGGCTTCCTGATCGCGAACCAGGAGCAGGCCGCCTTCGTCGGCGCGCTCGACCGGCTGATCCGTGAGCCCGCCCTCCGCAAGCGTTTCTCCGATCATGCCCGCCGCCACGCGCAGGCGCATTTCATCCCCGAGCGCCAGGTGCAGGCCTACCTGAACCTGTTCCGCGACCTGACCAAGGGCCGGTAGTCGCGGCGGCGGACCCGGGTCCGGCCCGTCGCCTCCTGACAGCGTTATGTCAGCAACCCGCGCCTCCGCGCCGCGCGGATTTGCCTTCGCCGCGTTACCGCGCTTTCTCCCTCCTGTGTCCCTCCCGCCCTCTCCGCCCCCCGAAGCCATCCGTCTGCGCGGCGTGCGCCAGAACAACCTGAAGGGCTTCGACCTGGACCTCCCGCTCGGGCGCTACGTGGTCGTCACGGGCCTGAGCGGCGCCGGCAAGTCCTCGCTCGTGTTCGACACCCTCCACGCCGAGGGCCAGCGGCGCTACGTGGAGACGTTCTCGGCCTACACCCGCCAGTTCCTCGAACTCCTCGACAAACCCCAGGTCGATTCCGTGGAGAACATCCGCCCGTCGATCGCCATCGAGCAGACGAACACGGTGAAGACCTCGCGCTCGACCGTCGGGACGATGACGGAGCTCACGGATTTCTTCAAAGTCTGGTTCAGCCACGTCGCCGAGTGCTTCGACCCCACCACAGGCGAAAAGGTCGAGGACGACACGCCGGCCACGATCTGGGACAAGACCATCGCCGCCCACCCGGCGCGCACGCTCCTGCTGGCTTTCAAGGTCACGCGACCGGACAACCTCACGTGGCCCGAGATCCTCGCGAGCCTCAAGGGCCAGGCCTACACCCGCGTCCTGGCCGGACGCGGAAGTTCCAAGGCTCAAGGAACAAGTGCCAAGGATGCATTGGCGCTCCAGAAGATCGAGGACCTGCTCAGCCTGAGCGCCTCCGCCCTCAACGCTCAACTCTCAACCTCCCTCTTCGTCATCCAGGATCGCCTCCTGATTGCGGCGGACAACAAGCCGCGCTTCCTCGAGGCGGCGGAGGCCGCGCTGCACTACGGCAAAGGTGAGATCCACCTGTTCGCCGCCGACACCTTCGCCGCTGCGGGCCATTACTCGCGCGGCCTGCACTCCCCCGCGACCGGCCGCACGTTCCGGCCGGCGACGCCGGGATTGTTCTCCTTCAACTCCCCGCTCGGGGCCTGCCCGCGGTGCCGCGGCTTCGGCCGGGTCATCGACATCGACTACCGCCTCGCGATCCCGGACCACTCCCTGTCGATCGAGGACGGGGCAATCAAGGCGTGGGAGGGCGACGTCTACGGCGAGTCGAAGAAGGACCTGCTCCAGTTCACCCGCAAGCTGGGCATCCCGACCGACGTGCCGTTCGCGGAACTCACCGCCGAGCAGAAGGCCTTCGTGATCGACGGCTCCCCGGGCTACGATGGCGAGGCCAAGGCCTGGCCGAAGTACTGGTACGGCCTCAAGGGCTTCTTCCGCTACCTGGAGAAGACGACCTACAAGATGCACGTGCGCGTCTTCCTCTCGCGCTTCCGGGCCTACAACCAGTGCCCCGACTGCGGCGGCGCGCGACTCCAGCCCGAAGCGCTTTGCTGGAAATGGCGCGGCCAGACGCTCCCCCAGCTCTATCAGCAACCCGTGTCCGCGTTGCTCGACCTGGTCGTCCAATCGAAGTCCGGGATCCAGCAGTCGAAACCCAGCGAGGCGCACAGCGCCACCATCGCCTACGACTCCATCGTCACGCGCCTCCGCTACCTCGCGCAGGTCGGGCTCGGCTA
>CAYMSE010000433.1:0-3683 GCA_964392935.1 uncultured Oleiharenicola sp. | reverse complement strand
CGACGGAGACGCCGTACTTGCGGGCGATGACGCCGAGGCTTTCGCCGACGGCGACCGTGTGCTTCACGGCCTCGCCGTTGGCCGGGCGCGCCATCGGCGCGGGCGTGGCGGACACGGTGGTGGCCGTCGTCGCGGCGAGATCCTTGGCCGGCGCGGCGCCGGGCTTGCCCGGGATGATGAGCTTGCGGCCCGGCTTGAGCGCGGTGCCGGTCGTGAGGCTGTTGGCCTTGGCGAGTTCGGAAACCGTGAGCCCGTGCTTCTTCGCGATGCTCCAGAGGCTGTCACCGCGCTCGACCGTGTAGGTCGAGACCGGCGCGACATTCTCCACCGGCTTCGGCGGCGTGACGGCGACGGCCTGGGCGGAGCCCGGCCGCGTCGGCGTGGCGTGGCCGCCCGACGGATAGACGGCGGGGGCGGTCCCCAGATCGACCGGTTGCGCGTTCAGCGCCGTGGTGTTGAACGGCGCCGCGGCGGAGGCCGAGCCGGCGGGCATGGTGGCATCCGGCGTGGGCATCGTGCGGGGACCGGACTGGCATCCCGGGCTGGCGAAAATGAAGATAAACGCGAGCAGGTGGACCGCGACCACCGCTCCGAAGATCTGGAGGATTTTCATGACTTTATATGAGGACTGAGGTTGGAGATTTGCTATCTAAAAAACGGAGTTGTTCACAGGTTGCCCACAAGCGTTTCGAACTGGCGGCCGCGATCGTCGTAGCCGCGAAATTGGTCGAAGCTCGCGAAGCCCGGACTGAGCAGCACGTGGTCGCCCGGACGCGCCAGCGCGCAGGCGGCGCGGACGGCGGCGGCGAGTTCGCCGCACAGGCTCGCGGGCACGCCGGCCGCGCGGCAGTGCTCCGCCAGCGCGGCCCCGGTCTCGCCGATGAGGAAGGCGTGCTTGAGGCGGCGCGCGATGCGGCGCACGAAGCCGGCGAGGTCGCCGCCCTTGGACTTGCCGCCGCCGATCCAGAGCACGGGCGCGGCGAAGGTCGCGAGCGCGGCCTCGACCGCGTGAAAGTTGGTCGCCTTCGAGTCGTTCCAGAACGTGACGCCGTGCTTCTCCCCCACCCGGCCGAGCCGGTGCGCGCCGAGCGGAAACGTGCGCGCGGCCGCGACCAGCGCGGTCGCAGGCAGGCCCGCGTGCCGCCACCACGCCGCGGCGAGGAGGAAGTTCTCCTGCTGCGGGTACGTCGCGAAGACGGTCCCACCCAACCGGACGTCGGCCGGCTGGCCTTCCGTGGCGATGCCGGAGGACGGCGGCGGGGTGTGACCGAACGAGGACGCGTAACGTTGCACGGACGATCCCAGGAAGACACCGGCGGAGGGCGTGCGTTCGACGAGCCGCCACTTGGCCGCGAAATAGGCGGCCATGCCGGGGTGCCTTTCCAGGTGGTCTTCGGCAAAGTTGGTCCAGAGCGTCGCCGACGGCCGCAGGTACTGCAGCGTCTCGGCCTGGAAGGAGCTGACCTCGCAGACGGCGATCGGGGGGAGGGATCCCGATCCGGTAGCGGCGGTCTGCGATTGCCGTGCCAAATCCTCCCGGCGGTCATAGGCCGCCGCGACAGGTCCGGATTTGGCCTCGGCAACCACGAGTTGGCTCAACGGATAGCCGACGTTGCCGGCGACGTGGGCACGGCGCCCGGCGGCGTTGAGGGCGTGGGCCAGGAACTCGGTGAGCGTGGTCTTGCCGTTGGTGCCGGTGATCGCGATCAGGTCGCCGCGCCAGAAGAGCGAGGCGAAGTCGAGTTCGCCGACGCACACACAGCCGGCGTCGCGCGCCGTCACGAGCCACGGGTGCTCCGGCGCAAACCCGGGGCTGAAGACGACGAGCCCGTGCGCCGCGGCCTCGGCGCGGGCGAAGGAGCGCCGGGCGCCCCCGGCCTTCTCGTCGTAGAGCACGCCCTGCCCACCCAGGGCCCCGAGCAGCGCCAGCACGCCGTGCCCGCTGACACCGGCGCCGAGGACGGCGACCGGACGCGCGAGCAGCGTCGAGAAGGGAGCGGGGGGGGCGGGAAGCATGAAGATTTTGCAGGTGTCCGCTGACAGCGAATTGGTAAGGTTCCGATTAGGGATGGTTGAAAGAACCTGTCAGCGGACTCCTGCGAAAGTTTTGGTGGCGCGCACCGGGGCGACTTCGCGCACGGCCTCGCCGCGACGCAGGCGGCGGAGCTTGGCGAGGGAGCGCACGAGCGGCTGCTTCAGCAACACAAGGCTGGTGCGGGTGACGTCACGGAAATTGGGCGTGTGCTCGAAGTTGTAGTCGATGGACATCGGTGGCGGGGTTAGCGGGTGGACGAAGAGGGCGGGAGGCAGGCGGGGCGAACGACGCGGGTCGCCGCAAAGGCCAAACGCCAGAGGCCAAACGCCAAAGAAGCCACTGCCGGCGGCGCGACATTGAGGAGCCTGGGTTGGACCGAAATCGGCATCGTGATTTTCCGGGGTTCGATTTGGCGTTTGGCAGTTTGGCGCCTGGGATTTTCCTGAGCAGCCGCTCAGGACCTCAGACCCAGGAGGACGAAGGCGGCGAAGGCGCAGGCCCAGAGGGCGGCGACCGCGAGGGTCGTGCGGGAGAACGGCAGGCGGGCGTCGAGTTGCTTCGACAGGGCTTTGATCATGGCGGACATGGCAGGGAGACTGAGCTGAGGGTTGAGGGATGAGCGTTGAGGGTTGGTGGCGGGCGGCGGGCTGGTGGTCAGTTAAGGGTTATTTGCCAGCTGGAATCTGGTGCTTCGCTCCTGCGACTTTGGCGTTTGGCGATTTGGCGTTTGGCATTTTCCTCAGCGCAGCTTCAGCGTCGCGAGGCCCGCGAGGGCGAAGCCGAGGGAGATGACCCAGAAGCGCAGGACGACCTTGGTCTCCGGCCAGCCGAGCTTCTGGAAGTGGTGGTGGATCGGCGCCATGAGGAAGAGGCGGCGGCCGGTGCCGGTGCGGCGCTTGGTGAACTTGAACCAGCCGACCTGGAGGATGACGGAGAGCGCCTCCATGACGAAGACGCCGCCGACGATGACCAGCGTGAGCGGCTGGTGGATCATGAACGCCATGACGCCGATGAGGCCGCCGAGCGCGAGCGAGCCGGTGTCGCCCATGAACACCTCGGCCGGGTGCGAGTTGAACCAGAGGAATGCCATGCACGCGCCGATCAGCGCCGAGCACACGACGGTGAGCTCCCCCGTGCCCGGCACGTAGCTGATGAGCAGGTACTGCGCGATGATGCTGTTGCCCGCCGCGTAGGCCATGATGCCGAAGACCAGCGCCACCGTGATGGTGCAGCCGACCGCGAGGCCATCGAGGCCGTCGGTGAGGTTGATGGCGTTGCTGAAGCCGACGATCCAGAGGTAGAGCAGCACCAGCAGGAGCGACCAGTGCATGTGGGGGATCACCGCCTCCTTGAAGAACGGCACCCACAGCTCGCGGATTTTCTGGTGGCTCTGCGGGTGCCAGAGCAGCACGCCGAGCGCGAGGACCGCCGCGCCGGTCTGCCACGCGATCTTTTCCCAGGACTTGATGCCGTCCTTGTTCTTGTGGACGACCTTCAGGTAGTCGTCGCGCCAGCCCGGCACGGTGAGGCCGGTGTAGACGAAGAGCGCGACGACCGTCCACACGTTGGGCTCGGCCCAGAGCACGACGCTGAAGAAGACCGAGAGGAAGATGATGAGGCCGCCCATCGTGGGCGTGTGCTTCTTGTC
>CAYMSE010000432.1:0-5007 GCA_964392935.1 uncultured Oleiharenicola sp. | reverse complement strand
ACGTGACTTCGACGCTTTTCTTGACACCTTGATTCACACTAATCTCCGTTGCCAGATTTCTTTATACTCTCGAGCTTGAAACCGCTCTGTCCATCCTTGCGGACGAACAAAGCAGTAATGGTCTGCGGATTTGCCAACAGACCGCCCTACAAGTACAACAACGCCAATAGTCAGATGACGCTAGTGTTATCATGATGTGTCCCGCCTAAGATAATAAAAAGCAGGTTATGGAATATCAACCATATTTTCCATCGGATGGACCTCTTGAGGCCCACTCTTAGGATCGACTAACCCAGGGACGACGATCGTTGCCCTGGAAACCTTGGATATTCGGCGAAGAGGATTCTCACCTCTATATATATTACTTATTCCAACATTCTTGCTTGTATACTGTCCACGGCCGCTTACGCATACCGCTTCAGCCTGTATACAACACTCCTCTACCACCATGACCCCGAAGGATCATGATCCACGTCTTCGGTACTTGGCTTAGCCCCTATATATTGTCGGCGCAGGATCGCTTGACCAGTGAGCTGTTACGCTTTCTTTAAAGGATGGCTGCTTCTAAGCCAACCTCCTGGTTGTATGAGCAATCCCACATCCTTTGCACTAAAGCCAGGATTTGGGGACCTTAGACGGTGGTGTGGATTCTTCTCCATTTGTCTGAGTGGAGCTTAGCCCCCACAGACTGACTGCCGAGATCTTGACCAATGAGAATTCAGAGTTTGGTTCGAGCCTACCGCTTGCGCAGCAGGTTTCGATTCAGTGCTTTACCTCTCATGGGAACTCTCGACGCTAGCCCTAAAGCTATTTCGAGGAGAACCAGCTATCACCCGGTTCGATTGGAATTTCTCCCCTACGCACAGCTCATCCCCTATTTTTGCAGCAATAGTGGGTTCGGACCTCCTCCGCCTGTTACAGCGGATTCATCCTGGCCATGCGTAGCTCACGCGGGTTTCGGGTCTAACTCTAGCAACATTTAGGAAATTGTCGCGATCCCGATATAATCGGGATCGATCAAAATCCTAATACGGACTATTCATCCTCGCTTTCACTACGATTTCGTCTTTGGTAAGACTTAATCAAGCTGCTAAAGATTAACTCGTTGGATCATTCTTCAATAGGCACGCGGTTAGCCACCGCATCTCACTTTCGTTCGCTGCGGAGTTATCAAATTCATCAAGTTAAAAGTTCCAAGTGGATGCAAATGCAGCACTTGATAAACTTGAAACTTTGCAACTTGTAACTCGCATCGTGCGAAAGCGAGATGCGGTACGGCCTTCCACTCCTTGTAAGTATACGGTTTCAGAAACTATTTCATTCCCCTTCCGGGGTGCTTTTCACCTTTCCCTCACGGTACTTGTTCACTATCGGTCAATATGAGTATTTAGCCTTAGATCTTAGTCGACCTGATTTCCGACCAGATTTCTCGTGTCTGGTCGTACTCAAGAAAAAGTTAGGAAATTGCATGGTTTTTCGCGATACGGGACTATCACCCTCTTTGGTCCGCCGTTCCAGGCGTGTTCTGCTAAACAGCACACTATTTTCCCAGTGAGGTTACAGCCTCACAATAACTTCAACTTATTACGCCCCTCAAGCAACGCCTGTAAGCTTTAAGTCTCCATCTTGCGATTTCAACAACACTTGAAAGGTTTGGGCTTAATAAGTTCATAAAGTCCGTCAAGTTTATCAAGCCTCAAGCGGCTGCATTGCTGCAGCGCCCGGTCAGCCTGGTAACTTTAAGAACTTTATAAACTTATATGTTTCCGCGTTCGCTCGCCACTACTAACGGAATCTCTACGTGCTTACGCACATTGATTTATTTTCCACGTGCTACTGAGATGTTTCACTTCGCACGGTTCCCGCACTTTATACCCCACGGCATAAAGGCATCCCGACTTCATCGGGATAGGTTTCCCCATTCGGACACCCACGGATCAAAGCTTGTTTGCCAGCTCCCCGAGGCTTATCGCAGGCTACCACGTCCTTCTTCGGCTCATATTGCCAAGGCATCCACCGTATACCCTTGTCTTATTTTAACCCCGGCATTTCAGCCGGGGCCCCGGTGCGACGCACCGGGGTTCTCTATAATGTATTGACTAGCAATTTGTGACCGCCATTCCGGCTTGCCGGAATGATCAGTAAACTGCATCAGGATACAATGTTCTTGTTCAATTAACTTACATGCTTTAAACGAAGTTGCCTTCAGTTTAAAGCTACCCATAGATCAGCCATACCTGATTCAATATATGGCGACCTATTTTATTCAGTTGTAAAATTGCTGTCCGTTACATCCACTTGTCTACTGCCCAAGAACCGATCTACAAAGCCTGAATTCCCAAAGTAATATTGGAACGCTTAAGACCTGTGAGCAGTATACAACCGGATGTAAATTTGAAGATGCAGACGAACCCCTAAAGGCACAAAAAAACCGCTTTCGCGGTTAGTAATGACCAGATTAAATTGGCCAGTTACTAAAACCGCATTTTTTTGATTAATCTTAAGGTTTTTAACATAAGTCTTTTCCGCTTCAATGTTGTATAGCTATTTTAAAGCATTTGCCCCTGCCTGTCAAGGGATGGCGGGCTAAACAGTCTTAAAATTTTTCCGGCTTATTTAACAGGTTTTACTTGCCGCTATCAACAATCTGTCCACAAAAAAATCCACTTTTCTCAAACTGTCTCGGTTTCGCTGATGCGGTGCGGGTCAACCATAATCGTGCCGTCGGCGGTATGTTCCAAAATGGACTTAAACTTTAAGCCTTCGCGCACCTCGGCAAAGACATAAGATGAACGCACATAAATGGTTTTGGACAAATCCTCATCCGTGGCGCTCAAGGAAATTAAAAACTCCGCCTGTCGGGCGGCCAAATCGGCCAGCTTCAGGCCGGCCAGCGGGCTTGAGGCATCAATGGGATGGACAATAGTCCAGCTAAGCGGAAAGACCAGCACCGATTCCCGTTCCAGGTGCAGCAGGTGGGTATGCCTTTTGCCGTCGCTTTCGGTCATGGACAGGGTGAGCTTGACCGACACGTTAACCAGTTCGTTGCTGCGGCCGTTGATAATCCGGAACATAAAAGCCGTGCCGCCCCGGTACGGCGCCAGCAGGGCGGTTTTGCTGAACATGACCTTGGCCGCCGGATTGGCGAAGCGGGCGAAAAACAGGCTGGCGCCGATGGCAAAGCCCAGCATGCCGATCATGGCTTCCACGGCCAGCACCGCATCGGCAAAGGTATTGGCCGGATGCAGCGGGCTGGTGCCCAATGTGGTAATAATCTGCACGCTGTAAAAGAATAGCTGGCCGAAACGGTGCAAGGCATCAAGCCCGGCAATGTCGGGAAAGCCGGACCGGCCGGCGGCCAAATACAAAAAGGTGAACAAAAAATTGGCCACCACATAATATCCAATCACGCCCAGATTAAAACGCCACCAGGAAGCCCGGAGAATGGCGTGATACGGGCTGAAGCTGCCGCGCTCCAGCGCGCCTTTGCGAAAAACATTAAAACTCCCGTCCTTGTTTATAAAGCGGGTTCGGTTTTCTTCTATGACTTTTTGACCCAAACCCAAGTCTTCCTGGTTGTTTTCTTCTGCCGCGTTAGCCATGCTATTTGATTACCCAGGTAATTAGATGCGCTACCTGCCAGCGGTATAGCCCGATCTGCAGGCCCTGCAAGATCAAGTATAAGCCGCAAAGATACAATGCGCAAATCGCATAGCCCCGGACGGCCATTTTAAACAAGCCCAAGGCCAGTAAAAAGAATATGGCCGGATAAAGCATTAAAAAATAATAAATGCGCAGGCCGTTGGCCGTTCCTGAAGCCAATACAATAACCAGGCTGGGAATAATCAGCCAATATTCAAGCAGAATTTTTAAGCGCGGCGGGGTGGACAGGTCAAAGCCGTCCGCCCATTCCGGCTTTTGCGGAGCAAACTTAAACACCAGCCAAAAGCCGGCCAAACCCATGGCCAGCACCGCCAGCAGCGGGGCGCCGCCGAAAGCGACTGCATCAAAAAAATTATGAACCGACAGCACCGGTACCAGCCAAAAACCCAGGTACTCCACCAGGCGCTCGGCCAGCGGCGTATGGAACTGCCCGCCGCCGGCAATAGCCAGCAGGCCGCGGAAGTTTGCAAAGTTATGGCTGAATTCATAAGCCAAATACGGAGCAAATACCAGCACAACAACCAGCAGGAAGACCGCCGCCTGTCTCCAACTGGGCCTGATTTGCCGCCGCAGCAGCGCATACAGCAGAATCAGCGGCAAACAGAGCAGCGGCACCGCGTGCAGCTGGGCGGCAAAACCGAAAGCCAGGCCCAAAGCTAGGGCGGGGCCCAGGCGGCGGCTGCCTGCCAGGAGGCGTTCCAGCGCGTAAAAAAAGACCAGGCTGAACAGCGGCAAAAAATTCGGGTTGGAGCCATACTGGGCGAACTGAAAGGTAAAAATAGATGTGGCCATCAAAGCAGCCGCGGCATAAGCCAGGCGCCGGCTGCCCCACCAGCGCATTACGGCAAAAAAACTGGCCGATATTGTTAAAATAAAATAAAAAATACTGGCAGCGGCCAAAGAATAAGGCGAAAAGTTTAGCAGCCAGGCAATGGGAAAAGCCAAATAATAGTAAACCGGGCCAAAATGGAAATTACCCAGGCAGGAATCCGGCCCGACCAGAATAATGCGCCCATGGCTCATGTCCCGCAGGATTCCCAAATCACGGGGCAGCTCATTGGCCGAATACAACGACTTGCCCAAATGGTCCGGCCAAACCAGCGCCACAAAACCGGCCAAAAGCAGCAGCAAGGGCCAGTTTCTGCATAGCCAGTCCTGCAGTCTCCTCATAAATGACAAATAACTAATTCAGTAATTTAAAAGTTAAAAGATTTAATGATTTAGGGATATAATCATGCCCGACGGTAAGGAGGAAGGCGCGGGAAAGCGAAGAGAGTAGAGTGCTCACGGGGCAGCCAGGGAACAGGGACGAGAGACAAGCTAAAGCATGATTTGGCAGAGGTG
>CAYMSE010000431.1:0-20244 GCA_964392935.1 uncultured Oleiharenicola sp. | reverse complement strand
CTGCCCCCGCAAAACCAGAGGCACTTGCACCGGCGCATGCATCGCGATGTCTCCGCGCTTCAATCTGTCATTCGTGCGAGAAATTCGATGGCGCTGTCGTGTGCTTCTGGAGCTCCAGCACAGGTGATTTTGTCATCGCCTCCCTGAAGCTCGCTGAACCGCTGGACAGAATTTTTTACGTAAGGACCGGTGCGCCCGCAGGCGCAGGTGTCGTCCCATCCGCCGATAGTGACCTTGTCCCCGCTGAGAAATCCGCCCCAGTGGTCGCCGGGGAAGAGATCGACAACTCCAAACCTTCCTGTTTGGAATCCCGAGCGCGGCAACACCGCTCCCGTTTCCGCGTCGAGCACGTAAGGCACCAAATAGGGTGGGACATGATAGTGGTCGTGCTCGCACAAGCGACAAAACCCGCTCATTTCGCTCATACCGTAGATCTCGACGGCATCTTCCACGCCAAGGAAATCGAATACTCTGCTGCGGGCGTCCGGCGGCAAATCACGCCCTTTGCTTCCGCCTCCCATGAATAACAAGGTTCCGCGGCCAAAAACCTTTTGCTGGCCGCGCGCCAATCCCGCTTGGCCCCAATCGTAGATCGCCGGCCACACGCCAAAAATGAGAACGTCACGCCCCGCAAACCGCGTCTGCACATCCAGAAAGAAACTCTCCGTGCGTGTCGCGCGGTCTTTTTCTCGCTGTACGTATTCGTCGCGGTGCGCGAGCAGAGCGGGAGGAATGCGAATGCTTCCGAGTTCACCGCGCGATTCCGCCACGCGCATGCGACCAGAAAGGGACAAGACGTCGGCGCTGAATTTGTCCGGGTAAAGCGCTACGACATCCTCTTCCTTGCGAGCGACAATTCTGGCCATCGTGTCAAAAGTGCGCAGGTGGCTTGAGGCGCCATGTCGATAAGACGGCGAAATCAACGGTCTGGGATCGGATAAAATGTCCGGGCCTGAACAAGCGCCGTGCCAATCTCTAAAACTGGCGGCGATCATCCTGAGGCGCGGCTCCTCGTCCGATCTTAGTCGAGGTAGAAACGAAAGTTTTCCCGTCGTGCCCGATGTGTGCACTAGCTGCAGACCAACTTCGTTGAGACCGGTGATCCAGTCGTCGATCGTAGTGACATCTTCTCCCGAGAAGACGCTGAGATCCACAGTCGTGAGACTTTGCACCCAGCGTGTAAGCCGATCGAACTGACCCCGCTCAAGCACGGACAAGGGGTAAGACTTATACACGGTGTGCGGGAATAGAAGCTTCGCCGCACATTCGATCGTGTCGATCTCGTCGACGCCCTGATCGAGGGCCATGCGATTCAGAACCTGAATTTTATGCCGCAAATCCCGAAATCGCGTGCGCAAGCCCTCAAGCGCGATTCGTTCCCGCTGCTCCCGCGTGAGTGAGAACGCCACAGACAGTGAGAGATAAGGATAGCGGCCAGGATCTGCGATCATCGATTCGCAGAACTTGTTTACTGCGTCGGTGTCCACGCTCATTTTCGCACTCCTCGCCTAATTCTTTTTTGGGCGCTTCTCGCACAAACACTTCACACCATGCCGGAACCCAGGAGGTTCGCCGTCAGCCCGCGCGTTTCACGGCGCATTCACGAAGCCAGGCGCGAGTTGGGCGCTCCATCCAAGTGCTCGAACAGCGGCCTATCTAAGTTCGCGCATCCTTGATTTGGCCCCGACCACTTATCCTGTGCCATCAAGCCGTCGATCTGGCCGAAACTAGCGTAAATAGTATACCATTCAATACAGAGAATATCGTTTTTGTACTTGAATGCAAGGGCCGGCGGCTCTATGGTGGATACCTGCGCAATCTCCTGGGAGCTGATGTCGAAGAGCGCGATCCCCTCCGAGCACGTGCTCTCGCCGCTGCAATACTGGGCGACCGTTGTGCTGTTGAGTGTCCTGACGGTTTTGGAGTTTTTCGATTTCTTCGTAGTTGGCTTCCTGACTTCGGTAGTCGGGCCAGAATGGCGGCTGAGTTACGAGCAGACCTCGATTGTCCTTGCTAGTTCTGGCGTGGGCTGGATTCTCGGAGCGATTTTCTGGGGTGTAGTCGCGGATCGATACGGACGCAGACCTTCGCTTCTGATCGCGGCAGTCGCCTGCGGGCTGGCCAGCGGCCTTGTTGCTTTCCTCTCCGATGGCGCCTGGATTTCGTTTTCGCTGCTGCGCGGCTTCGTCGGCTTTTGTGCGGTCGGCTCCTCGGTCATAGCCATAACTCTGGTGGTTGAGATGACGCCTGCTCGGCGGCGCGCGGTGCTGACAACGGCATTCTCCGTGCCAGCCGGCGCGGGCGTCCTCGTAGCTGCGCTCGCTTCGTCATTTCTTCTTCCCATTCTTGGGTGGCGCGGACTTGCGGCTTGCGGCTTCATGCCGACCGCGGTCGCAGCAATCGCGTTCTTTGTTATTCCGGAATCTGCCGCCTGGCTTGCTGCTCGGATCGACGGCGAAGATAGCGGGACGAAAACCGCACGGCAGCCCTGGACGGCGTTGTGGCTTCGCCCTTCGCGTTTCGTCCTCGTTGTCGGCTCATATTTTTTTATATGCTGCGCGATGTATGGCGTCGTGCAGTGGGGTCCCACTGTCGTAGCAATGTTAGAAGGCCGCGACGCCGCCCGAGCGGCGCAGCTCTTTATTTTGGTCGGAGCCGGGGGTCTGGTCGGGCGTCTGGCGTTTGTGCTTTTGGTCCACTTGTTTGGACGCCGCCGCTCCGGCGAGATTATGGGATATGGCGCCGCGCTCGCTTTGGCCTCGGCAGCGACGCTTTACGCAAAGCAAATCGAAGGCATTCATGCCTTCGTGCCGTTCATCGTATTATCCGCGTTCTTCTACGATGGCGGTATTGCCAACCTTCATCCCTATCCCGCCGAGCTCTATCCTCCAACGCTGGCCGCGAGAGCAATGGGATTGGCGTCGACAGCGAGCGGCTTAGCCAAAATCGTGGGGCCGGTGTTAGTCGGCTTCGTCGCGAGCAGACACGGCGAGACAGTGACTCAATCGGCGACTGTTGCAGCGATCACTCCTGCGTTTTTATTGTTGGCCCTTTCGGCGGGACTGTCCGGTCTGATTTTCTCCACCCTTGGCGTCGAAACCAGCTTGAGGCGACGATGACCGCATAAGAGACATGCAATCGCTTGAGAGGAAATTAGCTTGCGGCGGCGCCGAGTAGAATAAACCGCTTCGCGCAGTTGCTGCAAGTATCCAAGCGCGCGGCTGGGCGTTCTGCTATCGAATGCTTGCGGCCTTAAGATTACGCGCTGAAGAAGCGCTGCATTCTAATAGTTATAAGCACCAAAAACCTTCATCTAATAGCTATGCGAGCTTGCCATTTACTAACGATAGCAGTACATAATACTAATGGTAGTAGCGTTCGTATGGGACACGCGCGCGCCTGCCGAAATGAGCGCAGTCGCATCGCGGCTGAAGTTCAAAAAATAAGGGAGGAAATTGATGCGAACGGGTTCAGAGAAGAGCGGCGCGCGTTGGCTCTGCGGCTTGTCTACAGCTGCGGTGTTTGTTGGCGCGTTTGGGATGACGACGGCGTTGCCTTCAACGGCGAAGGCGCAGACGCAAACTCCGCAATCGGACTCAGCGGCGGCGACGAACGACGAAGAGATTGTTATCACCGCCAGGCGGCGTTCCGAAAGGCTTCAGGATGTACCGGTCGCAGTCACGGCGCTGACGGGCGCGCAAATGGATCAGTACGCGGTGACCAGCGTGAGCGACTTGGCGAGATTCGTGCCGAGTATGGTAGTCGGGCGTGCCGCGTCCGGAAGTGCTGCGAATATTTTTCTGCGTGGAGTGGGATCATCCTCCCTGAGCGCCGGCTTTGACCAGTCAGTGTCCTTCAATATCGACGGCATGTCCATGAGTCGGGGCCGCGAGATTCTCTTCAGCCAGTACGATGTACAGCATATCGAAGTGCTCAAGGGGCCTCAGGCGCTTTACTTTGGGAAGAACACCACCGGCGGCCTTATCAGCATCACCACAAACAATCCGAGCGCGGATTTCGACGCGAATGCACGGGTCGGTTATGGCTTTGAGGGCGAGGAAACTTACGCCGATGGCGTCATCTCTGGCCCACTGGGAAATCAACTCGCGGCAAGGCTCGCCATTCATGTCGACAGGGCGGAAGGCTGGTTCGACAATTCCGCGCAACCTGGCGTCGACACCCTTCAACAAACTCTGGATCCATCGCACACCTTCGCCAGGGCGCCGCTTTCCGACCGTCGCGGCGGCAACGACTCGGCGAGCGGTCGCTTAACGTTGGTCTACGATCCAAGTTCGCGGCTACACTTTAATCTGAAGCTTGGAGGATCGACGTATACCGACAACAACGCCGGCGATTTGTACGAGCGGATTTGCGGAGGCGGCCGTACAACGCCGCTGCCGACGGTTCAGCCATTTTTCAACACAACGCCCATCGTCGATCCTTACGCGGACTGCTCCGTCAATGGCGTAAGTGATCACGCCTCTCTGCCTTCCGAGGCTGTGACGGGCCCCACTGGCCTTCGCTGGGCGAAAGATGGCCGGCCCTACACGGATTTCGACAGCTATTTTGGTATCTTGACCGGCGAGTATCGATTTGACGCGCTGAGCGTTTCAAGCATCACGACATACTACAATTTCGAGCAGGCCGATCTGATCGACTACAATGGGATGGTGAGGACGGTTTCAACAAGTCAGTTGGCCAAGCTCCACCAGTTCAGCGAAGAATTGCGCTTTCAGACGCAGTTTGCCGGGCCAGTGAATTTCATGTTTGGGGCCTTCTATGGCACCTCGACATTTGAATTTGACAATGACGCTTATATCTACGCGGTCCCGTTTGACCCGGTGCTCCAGACGTACGTCAACTACCGCAGAAATGCGGGATTTGATGGCGGCAGCTATTCCGTGTTCGCGGAGGGCACTTGGAATGTGCTGCCAACGCTTGAGCTTTCAGGCGGCGCGCGCTGGAGTCGCGAGGAGAAGGATTCTTACGAGCAATCACTGCCCGCGGCGGCAGCCTTGGCGGCCAATTTCCCTGGCAACATTCGCCTCGACGATAACTATGCCGAGGAAAACATTTCGCCAGAGGCCACGTTGAGATGGAAGCCCACTCCCGACGTGACGGCATACGTTGGATACAAGGAGGGCTTCAAAGCGGGCGGCTTTAATCTCAGCCAAGCACTCACGCCCAGCGCCTCCGTTGCGAAGGGGCGTTTCGGTAGCGAGAGCGCCCGCGGATGGGAAGCGGGAATCCGTACGACGTTATTCGATCGACGACTCCAGCTGAATCTCACCGCCTACGATTACGAGTTCCGTAATTTGCAAGTGCAGTTTTACAATCAAGCGGCGCTGGCTCAGGTCGTGGCGAATGCGGGCGAGTTGGACACGAAGGGGGTTGAGGGCGATTTCAACTGGTTGGTGCCGTCCTTAGACGGATTGTCGATCCATGGCGCAATTGCCTACAACAACGCGAAGTACGGAGATTTTATCGGTCAGTGCTACGGCGGTCAGGATGAAGCGCATGGATGCGACCAGCGTTTTGGAGGCGGCGTATTCAATGGCCAGATATTTTCTGGCAGAACTCCGCCAAAGGCGCCGGAAATCGGCGCGCAATTGGGGGCGGCGTACGAATTCCCGATTTCGAGCGATCTTAGCGGCTCGCTGACGACCGACGTTAACTACTCATCCAAGTACAATTATACGGACACGCTTCGTCCGGATGCTTGGCAGGACGCATTCGCCAGGGTCGACGCGAGCTTCGCGCTGACCAATGAAGCTCGGGGTTGGCGCTTGTCCGTCATCGGTCGGAATCTGACAGACGAATTGGTGGTTTCGTCCGGCAATGACATTGTCGGCACGGCCGGGCCGAATCAACATACCGGCGCGACCATCGTCAGCGGCGTCCCTGGCGTCGTTTCAGACATGAACGCGATCATCGAGCGTGGTCGCGAAATTTATGTAGAGCTTGGTCTAAAGTTCTAAGATAGCGCTTTTCCGGGTGGTTGCCTCGCTGGTTTAGCGGGCAACCACTTCTCGAAAACGAGATAAGCCTGTCGCGGACGCGGAGCGGCTGAAGTGACGGCATCCTGGCCTTTAACGGTCGGCCCAAGATTTAGATTGGGGGTGATTAGCCAAGGAAAAGCTGGCGTGCTATTGGTGGGATGAGCTTGTTGGCGGCGGCAGTTCGCACCGCGCACCGCGACGGGCATCCATCCTCTCGACGGCCTTGCATTCAATGCCGGAAAGGTTATTCTGGTGGTTGAATGCCTCCTACACCGAAACAATCTTTAGCTGAAGTTGGAGATCGCGCGGACAAGCCGATCGCTGCTCCTCAAGTTGGGTCAGTGGTGCTGGCATTCGCAATTCTTCGCTATCTCGCCAACCCGGGAACAAGTGCGAATGCCGGCGTCACTGCGATCGCGCGCGGCGTGGGCGCGAGCCCGAGTTCTTGCTTCAATATTCTAAAAACTCTTGTAGCCGAACGCGTTGCGTCGTTCGACGCAAAGACGAAGACGTATACGCTTGGCGACGAGTTGGCTGAACTCGCCCGATCCGTACTGCGGCGTGATGATGTAGGCGCGATTGCGAAAGCCACGATGGACAGTCTGGCCCGCAAGTACGACGCCACTGTAGGCCTTTGGCGCATCGGCGAGAGTCTGATGCTTGTAGCTCTCTCCGAGAGCGGCGCGAACATGCGCATTCACATGACGATTGGCCATCAGCAGCCGCTTGGTTCCGGAGCGGTAGGAAGAAGCGTTGTCGCCTGTCTCGGTTTGTCGCGCGCCGAAGCGGTTTCGCTCTTTGCCGCAACTAGATGGCAAGGTTCGATAACAGCGACAGAGTACTGGCGCCAGATTTCCATCGTGCGCGCCCGAGGCTGGGCGCTGGATGAGAACCAACTGTTTCGCGGCATCACGACGATCGCCGCCCCGATAAGAGACGCAAATGGCGTGCGTTTCTGTCTAGCGCTGTCATCTTTCTCTCAGCGGCATAGCTCGTCTGAGATCGAGGCTATTGGCAAAGCCATAAAGACTGCGGCTGATGATTTAGCCCGGGACGCTTTTGGATTTCGCGATCAAGCGTCCGCATGAGCGAACTGTAAAGATCACGGGTACGGTGAGAGCACTCGACCGGCCGCTAGCGAAATTTGAGGAGATCCGCGCCGTCGGATAGATCGCGTGCGCTGTCCACGCGGTGAGCACGTTCAAACTGCGGCGAACTATAGGACCAGCACGCGCCTTTCATCACGGCGTCTTCCTTTCTGAGCGGTCCCACCAACGCACTTGTGCGAACTTTACGCGCCCTGGAGACAAAGTAGGCCTTCTGCAGCACGAAGATGGCTTCGAGGTCGTCCTGTTCGAACTGAGTTGCCGCCCAAGCTGCGAAAGATTTAAGGATATGACGTCCGGCGAAAGGCATGGGCTCCAATATGACATCGTCCGCGACACGCCATGACAAAACTTCTTTTCCATCGCGCGAGAGAATAGCTGACCCGGGCCCATCGGCAGGACGATCGGGAATAACGGCTTCGTAGTGGCGAACGCTCGCTGTGCGATTGACGTGCGTCAACATCCACCAAACCAAATCGTAGAGATGAGTGCATTGACTGCGTGGGCGGTCGTCGCCGTAAAACCACGATGGCGATGTCGCGAGATTCAGTCCAACCAGCGCCTGCAGCGGCAGATAAGCGCCGCTGCAGGTGTCCATGGGCATGCGAACGAAATCAGGTTGGATGGATAAAATGCGTGCGCCGTCGTGCGTCATTTGGCATCGAATGGCATGCATCGTGTCCTCGAGTTCGCCAAACACGAAATTGCGGTCATTCGTCAACCTTACGGCGCGGCGGAACACGCCGCTGCCATAGTCAGGATTGGGTGGATAGTGTGGACGCACGGCAGCCATCCCTTAGGCGTACAACGAATTGATTCGAAGGAGCCGCCTCGTTGCCGCGGATAGATTCGCTCAGCTCATTACAGCAAGGAGAGCACATCTTCCGACACGCGTGGTGTCGACGCACGCAACTATGCGCTGCGCTCCGCCATGCAGCTGTCCAAGGACTCGTGGAACATTGCGATTTGCATCTCCATGCCGCCGAGCGTGAGGTTCTCCAATACGCCTGACGCGACCCCTTGCTGGCCGAGTTCGGCGGCCCAGAAATCCTCTTGGCCGAAAACTTGATCCATGAGCGCGAAAGAGCGCTCCAATTTGTCTTCCATTTCACGCGTCTCTGGCTCGTCAGCCATCAGATAGTAGTCGACAATTGTTTTGTCACACGCGGTTGGTCGCAATATTCCGACATTGAGATAGTCAGGACTGACGATCACGATGCCATTTGGAAATAGCGCGTACGCCAACGTCGAAATCCTCCGCATTTCAGAAAAAGTCCGCCATTCCGGAGTTTCACTAAGATAGCGCCGGTGCCGAGTCTGCCGAATGTGCAGTCCCACGAATTCCGAGATTGTAGGCGTGTCCTCGAAGTACTTACCCAGCGAATTCCCATGGAGGCGCAGCACATGATAGCTGTCCAGCATGCCGTCCATAATGAATTTCCAATTTGCGGCGACATCATATTCCTTGCGGCGAAATATGCGAACATCTCCCAGCATCATCGCGTCAAGATCGGAGGCGATGGCGCTTTGCGCTTGCGTCACCTCAAGGGTTTGCGAAGGGTCTAGCCGCACCCAGACCAGACCGCCGCTCTCAAGACACGCCAATTGTGTCAAGGCGAGCTTGCCGACGTTGGCACCTGATAATGCAATTGAGCGAAGCGCGTCGCCGTTAAGCGCGTAGGCGCACGCTTGGCGCGGACAATTGATGCGGTCGCCAAAAGTCGGCTCTCGCGTTGCGCGGAGCACAGCCCCACAAGCCGGGCATACGTTGAAAAATGCGCGGACCACGTTGTCATGATCGCGCGTCAGCAAAATGGATTTATCCAACAAATGCACGCTGAAATAGGTGCGTGGCTCCGCCAGCTCGGCGGACGGACAGACGATTACCGGATGGCTCATAAATACGCGGCGTCGTTCAAGCTCGAAATGGGCAACCGACGTATATTTCTGCGCGGGCAGTTGCTTCGTCATGGCTTGAACCGAGGGCGGAGCCTTTTCGGACGCGGCCCGCAGCGAGGCGATTTGACTTTCGGTCAGGAGTCCGTCGGAAGGCATGGACTTGCTCCAGAGAAAGGGCCGATATTACTAACGTTAGCAGTAGAAGGCAATCGCGCATTTGGGCAATGGCACGCAGGAGAAGGCTTCTAACGATAGCTTTCGCTTGATTGCAGGCAACGCAGGCCTTATTCAGTAGCTTGAATAGCTTGAGGAAGGCCGCGTCCCGGAACGCGCTGTTAAAATTATGCCTAAACCCGATCCGCTGAAAAGCGGCCGCCGCAACAGCGGGTCTGCCGACAAGACGCGTTCCACAAAAACCGTGGACCGTGAGCTTATTGCTCAGGTCGCTCTTCAGATCATCGATGAAGTGGGTATTGAAGCGCTTACGCTTCGACTGGTCGCTCGGCGCCTTCATATAAAGGCGCCGTCCTTGTACAATCACGTGAACTCTAAGGCTGAGCTGCTTGAGCTGGCGGCAAAGCAGCTTCTCGGAACGCCGGCCGACTACCCCGAGAACTGGACGGACTGGCGTGAGATGATCATCCTGGAATCGATGAATACGCGACGCGCCCTCTTGGATCACCCCAAAGTCGCGCCCCTGTTGTTGAGGTTCTTCCCTAGAGAATTCCTGCTCAAGACTTACGAGCGCTCGATCGGCAGATTTGGCGCGCCGCCAGAGTATTTCCTCATGATCGTCGAAGGCGCTGAGAAGCTCACCTATGGTTCGGCGTTATTCGCTGCGGCCAGCAAAGCGCAGGGGAAGCCGGTGATGCCTCCCTTTGACGCGAGTCGATATCCAAACTTGGCCCGAGCTATTCATGCAAGTCCCTCTAAGGATGCCGACGCTCTTTTCGTCGATACGCTGCGCCAGTTCCTGAAGAGCATTCCCGATGCGGAGGCCCGCTCGAGCGGCGCTGCGCGAGGCGCCAGCAGCGGCGGCAAGCAGAAGCGCTCCAGCAACCGCGCGCGTAGCGCCTAGGTCTTTCGTCGCGCCTTGACCGTCCCTGCGGCGCTGGGGCCGGCGGAAAACGTAAATAGTTCCCTTCTGTCGGAGAGATGACGTTCGCTATTCACACGGCGCGCGCTCTCAAATTGCGGGGAAGAGAATGACCAGCAGACCCCTTTCATGGCCTCGTCTTCCTTTTTTAGCGGCCCCGCTAATGCTGGGATGTCGATTTCTCGAGATTTGGACACGAAGAAGGCCTTTTGCGTGAACAAAACTGCTTCCAGGCAATCTCCTTCGAAATTTGCCAGCGCCCATTGCGTGAAGGATTTCAGAATACTCCGGCCCGCGAATGACGAAGGCTCCTCGATCACATCATCAGTCACAATCCATCTGAGAATTTCCTCGTCGTTTCGTAGCAGGATGACGGGCCCCGTTCGTTGCGGGCGATCAGGTATTACAACTTCGTAGCGCCTTTGAGATTCTGTGCGCTGCGTGTGCGCGATCATCCACCAGGCGAGATCATAGAGGTGAGTGCAGTTTTCGCGTGGGCGACCCTCTCCGTAAAAGCTCTTCAGGGGTGTGCAGAGGTCGACACCCACGACAGCCTGCAAGTTGGTGCGCGCGGCGGGGCATGTCGTCATGGGAAGGCGGATAAACTCGGGTTCGATCGCCGTGACCTTAGTTCCGTCATGATCAAGCCGGCAGCGCATTGCGTGCATGCTGTCTTCGAGTTCGCCGAACACGGAACGCCCGCTATTGGTCAAACGGACGCCCCTTAAAAACATGCCGGTCCCGTAGTCCGGATTGGGGAAAAGTTGTTCTAGCATCATAAGGGTCCGGGTCGGGGGGCCAGTCTTGCAGGCATGGCGATTGCGGTTGATGCTAACGTTAGTATTATCTCCCGGCAAGCGATCGTGCGCCCTTGGCGCCCGCCGTTGGAGGGATGCAATGTGAAGGTCGGAATAGTCTCTGACATCCATGGCAACGCGCGCGCGCTTTCGAAAGCACTAAGCTTCATGGAAAGCGCAGATCTGCTGCTTTGTTTGGGCGACAGCATCAACCAGTATAGGTTCTCCAATGAGGTCATCGGGCTTCTTCGGGATCGCGATGTCGTTACGATCTGGGGAAATCACGAAGAGGCATTCTTCGACCCGCTGAATCTGGATGCACGCTCAGCCCCCGGGATCGATCCCGCGCTTCTGCAGTGGCTGGGCGCGCGTCCGCGCCAACTGGAGTTCGAGCTCGGCGCTAAGCGAATCCTCATGAACCACGCGACTCCCTGGCCAGGTCGGTACGACTACGTGATTCCTGGGCACAGAGATTTCCCGGCCTTCGCGGCTGTCGACGCGGACATCATTCTCTACGGGCATACCCATCTGCCAGTGGTCTGTGAAATCGACGGGAAACTGATCATCAATCCGGGATCCGCGGGCCACGGGCGCATCGTCGACAAGGCAATCGTGTTCAGCTTCGCCTTCGTCGACATGGCGCGGCACGAAGCCGAACTCGTGGATTTCACATTAGAACAAGAAACCGCCGAAATGACTGCAGGCCAGGGTGTCGGATGCGGCGTGGCTTAGGGAGGACAAAAGATGTTTACGGTGAAGCGGGCGCTGGAATGGTGGGCGCAAGAGTGCCCGAACCAGACAGCTCTATGCATAGACGGGGAGGCTGTTTCCTTCTCGGAGCTGGTCCGTTGGTCAAGGAATGTTGGGCGCTATCTGTCTGAGTTCGGCATAAAGCGTGGCGACTGTGTTTGCGTCAGCGCCTTAAACACACTTGAACATGCGATGGTATTTTTCGGCGCAATGCAGATCGAGGCGACAACAGCGTCATTGAACTTCAGACTGACGTCGCCGGAGTTTGCTTACTTTTTCTCGAAGTTGGAGCCGAAGCTCGTATTTTGCGATGAGGAGCGCCGCGCAGTTATGTCGGCGGCTTGGACGGGGTCGGGAACTCAGGTTCTCGCTTTGAGCGAGATCGCTGGCGTACGCGAGAGCGCGGCGGCGCCATTGGCCGCGGACGTTCCGGACGAGGCACCCGTGTTCGTCGTCGGCACGAGCGGATCCACCGGGCGTCCAAAAGCCGTCGCATACACGCATCGAATGATTATGACTTACGCGAGCGAACTCGCCATCATGGAGCCGAGGTGTGCGCACGGTGGGAGGACACTTTGCTTCGGTCCTTTCAGCACGACGGCCGGCGCGCTCATCATGATGGAATTTGTGTCGCTGGGCGTGACCACTTTTGTTGAATCGCAGTTTGACGCGTTAAGAGCGCTCAACTTGATTGCGAAGGAGAAAGTGACGACGCTCATGGGCGTGCCTATTTTCTTCGAGAAGATCGCTGCGCTCCCTGAGTTTACATCGGCAGACCTTTCGAGTGTGTATTTCGCGCAAGCGGGCGGCGCTAGGCCTAGTCCGGAAGTAGCGGAGGCTTGGAAAAGCAAGGGCGTCGTTTTGCGGCAGGCTTATGGCGGCACAGAAGCAGGAGGGGGCTGGGCGGCTAGGCTTGATGCAGCTGCGGACGAACCGGAGAAATGCGGAAGAGGCGGTGTTTTTACTAGGTACGCCGTCTTCACTTCTGATGGCGATCTGGCCCCTCCCGGTACAATCGGAGAAGTTTTCGTCAGAAGCGCGTGTCTCATGCAGGGCTATTGGAGGGATGCGGAGGCGACCGCAAGCGCTCTAGTGGACGGATGGTGGCGCACAGGCGACTTAGGTCTGCTGGACGAAAGGGGCAATCTCACGTTTTGGGATCGCTTGAAGCAAGTTATCGTTTCTGGCGGCTTTCAGATCTCGGCCGCAGAACTCGAGCGCGTTATCGGCGAGCTGCCTGGCGTGGAGGAAGTTGCCGTGATCCCCGTCAAAGATCCAACCTATGGAGAGACTCCCGCCGCGATCGTTTTCGCTCCTGGCGACACGCCGACCGCTGAGCAAGTGTTGCAGCACTGTGGCGCGCGCTTGGCTAAGTTCAAGCTGCCGCGGCACGTCGTCTTGCGCACTGCGCCGCTTCCGCGCTTGACTGCCGGCAAAATCGCGAAGACCCAGCTCCGCGATGAATATAAGCATCTGGCTCTACAAGGAAACGGCGAGCTCGTTGGATAAATTTAGGAGCCAGTCCAGCGTCCAGGGCGGCGTTCCTTGACCGCCTCCACGCCTTCATGGAAATCAGCGGTGTCGAAGAGCTTGGCGGATTTCGTGATTTCAAGCTCGATCTGAGCTTTGACGTTTGCGAGAACGTCTTTCCGCAAAGTTGCGCGCAGAGCTTGAACGGCAAGCGGCGCGTTCTCTGCTATGTCTTGCGCCAGCCGCATCGCCTGATTGCGCAACGTCTCAGCGGGCGCGAGGATATCCGCCAATCCCATGGATACGGCATCCGCACCGGTAATGCGGCGGCCTGTGTACAGCATCAGCGCTGCATTCTGAACGCCGACAAGGCGCGGCAAGAGATAAGATAGGCCAAACCCTGAGTGCAGGTTGAGCTTGACGAAATTCGCGGAAAAGCGAGTCTCGGTGCTGACCACTCTGAAGTCCGCGACCAGAGCCAGCCCGAAGCCGCCGCCGATAGCAGCGCCCTGAACTGCGCACACAATTGGCTTCACCGTGGAAAAAAGCCGAAGCGCATGCGTGTAGATGTTCTTGGTCGAGCCCCGACCGCCCTCGAGCGCTGTGTCTCGGACGCTAAAGTCCGCGCCAGCGCAGAAGGACTTTCCTTCTGACGCCAACAAGACGGCGCGCGCCTCGGGCTCGCCGTCAACCGTTTCGAGCGCATCAGCTAAATTCGTGACCAGCTCAACATCAAAGAAATTATGAGGCGGCCTCGAAAACTCGATGAGCGCGACATTCTTGTCGATCGATAGAGAGACGTCGCCGAATTGAGCGCTTTGCATCATGGACATTCACATAGGCTTATGTGGGGCTGTTGGACCAGCCGAAGCTCTCCAGCGCTAAGCGCTTCGCGCGCGGCATGTCGTACCGGCCGCGCGTAACGACGCTCTGCGCATAGAGGCCGCCGCCGGACTGAAGCAGCGCCACATGGTGATGACCGCCATAGGCGCTGGTGGTCAAATCATGTATCGCGTGGAACAAGCGAAGCCGGTATTCACCATCTATCGATTGTTTCGTCCCCATATATTTTCGAACGAGTGGGCCGATTTCGCTGTTCTCGAGATCCCGCGCTGAGGGTGCGGTGATTGTCGAGCCGCCCGCGATATCAAGCAGATGGCGCACCATCAGGGCGTATTGTGCGGCGGCATGATATTTTCCCGCGTTGGTGAATACCTCGTCCGGAACTAATATGCCGTCGTGAATTGTCGATGCGCGACCCATCGAAGCTTCAAAGCTCGCCCGAACCAAGGTTGCGGTGATCGCCATTTCGGCGATCTTATCTTTGATGTGACCGATGCGTTCGGTGCCGTTCGCTTCAGCGATCAATTGCGCAAATCCCGTCAATCTGTCGAGATCGTCACAGATTTTGGCGAGATGCGATGCGCGCACCCAAAGCCCGAGAGAGTGGGCGAACGCGGCGGCCATCTCGGTCTCGCCGTCGAGAAAGACGCGATCCTCCGGCACGAACACATCTTCAAATAGCACAAATCCCTGCGGTAGCGCATGGAGATTGGAATAGGGAAAGTCCCGCGCATCTCGATCTGGTGAAGCTCTGCCGTTGTCCACGCTGACGATGCTGACGCCCGGCGCAGCGACGGGCACCACGCACGCGATCGCAAATTCGGCTTCGTCCTCCTTCATCGCCTTCGTTGGAATCACCATTAGTTCGTGACCGACGGCGGCCATAGAAACGTGGAGCTTGGCGCCGCGTATAATGACGCCGCCGTCCCTATGGTCCACGACGCGAACATATGCATCGCGATCATCTTGCTGCGCCGGAGATTTCGCGCGATTTCCTTTAGCGTCGGTGATGCATTCGGTGAGACGCAGGTCCAGCCGGTCTACGTGCTTGACATATTGAACCACTGTTTCCTTTGCCTGCGGCCGAACCTCACAAATCCGATCAGCGGCGGTAAGCAAAGTCATGAGCGTCGTGTAGGTCATGCCCGTGAGTTCATCGACCTGAACATCCAAGCGCTTGCGCATTGCGTCGAAAGTTCGCGGCGCAGACATGAAGTCATTGCGGGCCTGCTTGTCCCGCGCGAAGTGGTCATAGGTCGCCGCCGTGCGCGCGACAATCGCTGCAAAGGCGGGGTGGGCGCCAACATCGTCAATCTTGGACCCGTCGACGAAAATGCGTCGGCCGTCGGCCAGCGAGGCCCGATATTCTCGCCCATCCATCAGCGCTCCTTCCGTGTGTTCAGGTGCGCTCTGTTCGCCAACTTCGCTTCCTGCAGCCCTTGAAATGGCGTCTCGATGGCGAAGATGTCTCCCGACAGCGCGTGCGCTTCGAGGCCAAGCTCGTGCTCGAGCCGCGCCGACGTAACATAGAGCGTAGAAAGATCAGCCCCTCCAAACGCGACCATTGTGGGCACGGGAACGGGCGTTTCGATGTGAACGTCCAAAGAGCCATCGCTCGTGAAGCGCGCTATGCCGCCGCCGCGATTGCCGGCAAGGAGCGCGACCCAATAGCCGCCGTCGGCGTCGACCGTGGCCCCGTCAGGGAAGCCTAGCTCCTTCGGCACCTCAGCGAAAATGCGCTCGTGCGATGTGACGCCAGTGTCCATATCGTAATCGTGCGCGTAG
The DNA here is from genome assembly GCA_964392935.1 of uncultured Oleiharenicola sp. Lineage (GTDB taxonomy): Bacteria > Verrucomicrobiota > Verrucomicrobiia > Opitutales > Opitutaceae > Lacunisphaera. The sequence continues at coordinate 4,499 of CAYMSE010000431.1, read as the reverse complement.
ATTCTCTGGCGGCCCGTGTCGGCGCGATACAATATCTTGCCATCGGGACTGAAGGCGGTGCCATTCGAAGCCGCGATCGGCGCAATACAAGGCGTCAGCGTATCGCCGTCAAACCGATAAAGAACGCCACCGCGCCGAAAGGGTGCCCGCTCCGACCGTGATAGATCCCTGCCAACCATGGATCCGACGCAGAGATAGCCGCGCCGATCTGGCTTTCCATCATTGAAGTGGAAAATGGTCGCGTTATACGGTGCATCGAAGAGCTTTTTCATAACGCCTTCTGCAAAATCGATGTCGTAGAAGCCGTCGCGCGCCGCCACTATCGCACCGTTGTTTTCACGCAGTACGAAACAGCCCGGTTTTGAGGGCAGGGGCCAAACAATGTTTTGATCCGAGGCGGGATCAAAGCGGTTGATTGTGAATTTGCGATTGTCGATCCAATAGAGCGCCTGCTGCTCGGCGCACCAGAGCGGGGCCTCGCCGACTTCAGCTTTGACGTCTAGAGCGCTGCGCACTTGATAGGAGTGCATTTTGGGCACGAACTCACGAAGGAAGAAAAAAAGGGGCGCCGAAGGGCACCCCGAAGCGCTTTGGCGTTAGAAGTCCAGTCCGAGTTCGACGTAGACCTCGCGACCGCGTTCGACGAGCGCGTTCAAATCGCTGGGGACGCCCACCTTACCGCTTGCAATCGTCGCGCCGGTATTGGTGCCGCCAGTGCCTACCATGTCGTTGGCGGAAGTGGCGACCAATTCATCGGTGAGATTTCGGCCGATGAGCGACAGCCGCCAACCACGATCATTGTTTGCAAGGGCGAGTGAGGCGTCAAATCGCGTGAAGGCTTTCTGCCAGCCGTCGGGACGCAGTGTGTCAGTCAGATTGTATCTGGAGGAATGCGTGGCGTCTCCAGACAAAGTGAGCGTCAGCGTGTTTGAAATCGGAACCTCATAGGATGCTCCAAGCGAACCCGTCCATAGTGGCGCTTTCGGCGCAATACGACCGGCGTACACTTGGCCGTTGAACACGCCGTTGGCGAGTTCTTGATTGTAACCATGCGCTTCGTCTTGACCAGAGTAGCACTGGCCGATGAAGTCGTCGTATTCAGCTCGATTGTAGTTGGCCGCGCCTTGTATCGAAAGTTCTGGCGTAACGCGCCAACTGAAATCTCCTTCGACTCCCTTGGTTTCTAGAGCGCCGGCGTTCGACACGACTTGGCCCAGCGTCGTAGGGTTGAAGAACTGTACCTGCAGGCCTTCGAAGCGATAGTCGTACACTGTTGCATTCAATGTGACGGCTCTGTCGAACAGGGTTGTGCGAACACCAGTTTCCCAACCGGTCGCCGTTTCGCTGCCAAAGCGGCCTGCGGCTACGGAAGCCGCCGGAGTGAGGGCCTGACTGAGATTGAACCCGCCCGCCTTGAAGCCCTCCTTGTAGGCCGCGTAGAGCATCAGGTTGGTGTTGGGTTTCCAAGTGATCGTCGCTTGTGGCGAAACGTTTTCTTCGCGATAACGATCATCTAGCCGGATATTTTGAGGGAACGTGGCAGCGAAGTACGAAGATGCCGGAAGCGATTCCTGGTACGAGTTCTTTTCCTCGCGACTCCAGCGCGCGCCTGCAGACAGTTCCAGAGTGGGGATGATGTTCCACCTTCCTTCGAAGAACAACGAATAGGTCTTGCCGTCGAACCCATCATTCCTGCGGAAGTTCACATAGGTTTCGTTCACTGTGTCGAGCGGACCAGCATAGATATAGGCGTCGGTATCGAATTCGAGACTGGAGGTCGAGATGTATGCGCCCAACATCGCGTTGAACGGCCCGTCAAACTTGGTCTCGAGCCGGGCTTCCTCGCTCGTTTGTTCGAATTCGGTGTGTTGAGGTGATGTGACGGCATGCGGACTGCCGTTGAAGTCGTTCATATCGGATTGGGTGTATCGGTAGTAGCTTGTGATCGACGAAAGGCTGACGTGGTCGAAATCGTTTTGGGCGTTGAGGATTGCGAAGCGGCTGTTCAGATCGAGATATGGCGTCCCATCTCCACCCCAGCGCAATCGGCCGGGGCCGGTGACCACTTCTTGCGGCATCGTTGCGTGATCCCCGACGCCGTTGATCGAACAGTCGGCGGAGGGTGCGGCGATCGGCGTATTGTTGAAAAACGGCTGCACCCATGGCTGCGGCGTCGTCCGGCCGGCGCCGCAAATGCGTTCGTAAAGGTCAGTCGCGCTGTTGTCGTGGTACGTCGTATCGCCAGCCTTAAAATTGAGGCTAAATGACGAATTGGGTTGGTAGAGAAGCGTCAGGCGCGCGCTCAACGAATCGTTGGCGCCGCTGCGATCGGATGTCGGCGAGCGAGCGAACGTTCCGCTAGGCTCGATCGCCTCCTGAAGCGTGTCGACGTGCGGCTGAGCGGCGTTGTCAAACCAACCTTCCGCATTGTTCGCGTGAATTGCTAGCCGGGCGCCGAATGTGCTCGTGATCGGGACTGAGACGACTGCGTCGAGATAGCTCTCCTCGCCATAGCCGCCGTGGCCAGCTCTGACGTTCGCTTCGAACTCGCTGCCGGGATTTCGGGTAACAATGCTGACGAGACCGCCCGTGGTGTTCTTTCCGAAGAAAAGCGCTTGGGGGCCTTTGAGCACCTCTACGTGCTGGATGTCATACTGGCTTAGCAAGACCTCGCGGCCGCGGCTCATCGCCATGCCGTCAAGATTGAATGAAACCGATTGGTCAAATCCAGCGCTTAGCGGGGAGGAGCCGACGCCCCGGAGAAAAATGCTCGCGGCCGAGCCCGAGGCTTGACGACCAAGCACCATGCCGGGCACGAATCGAGCAATGTCGCTGAGGTTTGAGATGGCTAGTTGATTCAATTGCTGCCCCGTCACCGCCGTGATGGCGACAGGAACGTCTTGAAGCCTCTCCTCGCGACGCCGCGCAGTGACGATAATCTCGTCTTCAGAAGTAGACGCGGCCGGGGTTGCGTTCGCATTCGAGGACGTGGTCGCCGCCGCCGCCGCCTGCGCCCATGCATTTTCCGGTACAGCGACGCCTAGGGCCGCCGCGCTGGCGAGAAGCGCCGTCACCGGCAGTCCACATGCCTGCAGCCAAAAGCGATTTGACGGCGCCGTCTTGTACCTTGTCCGCATTGTTTCCCCCGTTTCGCCCTCTCTTCGAGGGTCTATATCTGCCAGTTCGACGGTACTAATAACGTTAGTTCTACGGCTACGTGGCCGCGCTGGTCAATAACTGGAACTGAGGATGCCCAAAAAAGCATTGTCTAACGTTGTCTATCCGCTGGCTCGTCATAGGATTGATCGAGGCAACTATCGTGCGTAGGCTTTCAGATGCCAGCGCTGGCTCGGAGAGGCGGAACGCAATTCATGGTTCAACGCAAAGAAGCTCGATTGCCGTCGCTCAACCGATCGTTGATCGTGCGTGTTGCTTTGGAGCTTATTGACGAAGCCGGCATTGACGCTTTGACGCTGCGTGAGGTGGCTCAGCGTCTCGGCGTCAAGGCGCCGTCACTCTATAACCACTTTCATTCGAAGGCGGAGCTTTTGGAGGCTGTGGCTGAACAATTGCTGCGGAACACCGAATATCCAGACGGCATTCAGGATTGGCGAGAGAGAATTGTCGCGCAATCGCTAGGAGCGCGGCGATCCCTTTTAGGCCATCCGAAGGCCGCGCCGCTCTTGCTGCGATTTTTTCCGCGTGAGTTGCTGCTGAAGGCGTATGAACGCTCAGTAGGCAATCTTGGAGCGCCGGCGGAATTTGGACTCATGATCCTAGAAGCTGCCGAAAAGCTCACATTCGGATCAGCTCTATTTGCGGCAGCGAGCATAGCGGAAGGCAAGCGCGCGATGCCGGCGTTTGACGCAACGGTCCACCCAAACCTGGCGGGCGCCATTCATGCGAGCCCTTCGAAGGATGCGGAGGTGCTCTTTCTGGCGACGCTGCGACAGTTTTTGGACAGCATCCCCGACGCCACCGTTCTTGCACCGTCAAAAGCGCCCCGCAGCGCCCGCTAGTCTACGCGTTGAAGGCCGCGGCATGCTCTGCAAGGACGACCGTTTCGGTTTTGCGATTGACCCCGTTTCCGCGCCGTCGTACTAATAACGTTAGTCATTAGATTGCCGTTCGCGCGAATGCGACGAGGATTGCGAGATGAATTCGGGTATTCGGCATAGGCTTAACGCGGGGCAGATGCGAATTCTCGAGAAATTGGCGCGGCGAGACGAGGCCGACGACACGCCAAAATTGCGTGTTGAGGTGCCGGTGGGTGAGTATGTCGATCCGGCGCAATTTGAGCTGGAATGCAAGGCAATTTTCGAGCGTGCGCCTGTGCTTGCTGGTCCGTCGTGTCTCCTCCCGACGCCCAGTATGTTCGTGCGAACGGAAATCCTCGGCCGACCGATATTGCTGACGCGCGATTAGGCAGGGGTCTCCCGAGCGTTTATGAACGTCTGCCTCCATGGCGGCACGATTTTGTGTCCGAGCGCCGTTCCACA
>CAYMSE010000430.1:0-3479 GCA_964392935.1 uncultured Oleiharenicola sp. | reverse complement strand
CCGGCGCTCGTGTGCAGCACGCCCTTCGGTTTCCCGGTCGAACCTGACGTGTAGAGGATGAACAGCGGGTGCTCGGAATCGAAGGCCTTCGCCTTGTGCTGGTTTGGCGCGCCCTCCCAGGCGTCCTTCCACCAGACGTCGCGGCCCTCGACCATCGTGACCGGGTTGCCGCAGCGCCGGACCACCACCACGGCGTGCACGCCCGGGGCGCCGGCGAGCGCCTGGTCGACGCTGGCCTTGAGCTCGATGACCTTGCCGCGTCGCCAGCCGCCGTCGGCGGTGATGACGAGCCGCGCGCCGCAGTCGTTGATGCGCTCCTTGAGCGCCTCGGGGCTGAAGCCGCCGAACACCACGGTGTGGACCGCGCCGATGCGGGCGCAGGCGAGCATGGCGATGACCGCCTCCGGGATCATCGGCAGATAGATGGCGATGCGGTCGCCGGCCTGGATGCCGAGGTTCTCGAGGAAGTGGGCCATCCGGCAGACATGGAAATGCAGCTGCCGGTAAGTGATCGTGCGCACGTCGCCCGGTTCGCCTTCGAAGATGAGCGCGGCCTTGTTCTCGCGGATCGTGCCGAGGTGGCGGTCGAGGCAGTTTTCGGTGACGTTGAGCTTGCCGCCGAGGAACCATTCCGCGTGCGGCGGGTTCCAGCGCAACACGCGCCGGAACGGCCGGCGCCACACCAGGTGTTCGCGCGCCTGGCGCGCCCAGAACGCGTCCGGGTGCTGTACGGACTCGGCGTAGAGGTCGGTGTACGCGGTGAGGGACGGAAGATTGGCCTGGCGGGCGAACGCCGCTGGCGGACGGAATTTCCGTTTCTCGTTGGACGGCGAGGCGAAGTGCGGGGCAGGGGCGGACATGTGGCGGGGTTCAGGCCGGGAGGAGGGCGAGGGCTTGGTCGACGCCGAGGTCGTCGTGGACGATCCCCAGGAGGGCCTGCGTGATCGCGGCGGGATGGGCGTGCTGGATGATGTTTCTTCCGTAGACTATGCCGGCGGCGCCCTGCGCGAGCAGGTCGTGCGTGCGCTGGAGAATCTCGCGGTCGCCGACCTTGCCGCCGCCGCGCACCAACACGGGGACGCTGCCGGCGGCCTCGATTACCTTGTGATAGAGCGAGACGTCGTCGGTCGGGTCCGCCTTGATCACATCGGCGCCCAGCTCGGCGGCCTGGCGGACGAGCGGGATGATCTTCTTCTCGTCGCCATCGACCATGTAGCCGCCGGCCTGGTCGTTGGGTCGGAAGAGGAGCGGCTCCACCATCAGCGGCATGCCGTAGCGTTCGCAGGCGGGCTTGAGGCGCAGGATGTTCTCGACGCACTGTTCGCCGACCTCGGGCTCGCCCGGGATCTGGAAGAGGTTCACGCACATGCAGGCCGCGTCGAGGCGGAGCGCCTGCGCCACCGGGTCATCGATCGTGCGGCTGTAGAGCCGGCGCGGGAGTTTCCTCCCGTAGACGTTGGCGACGTCGATGCGGAGCACGAGCGAGGGCTTGAGGCGGCCGGGCAGGCCCTGCAGGTGGTGGGCCTGGCCGACCGTCAGCTGGATGGCGTCGGGGTTCGCCGCGACGACGATGCGAACGGCCTGGGCGATGTTCTCGATGCCGGCGAGGAACGTGGGCTCGTTGAAAAAGCCGTGATCGATGGCCACGTCGAAGCAACGGCCCGAGCGCGGGTGGAAGAGCCGCTTGAGGCGGAAGGCGGTGGACATGGCGGGGCGTGTCAGGAGTAGCCGAGTTCCTTCGCCGTCTCGCCGATGGCCTCGTCGATCAGGTCGAGGCCCTTCAGCAGGGTGGCATCGTCCATGACGATCGGCGGGCTCATGCGGAGGATGTGTCCGGCCGGAATCCACGCCAGGCCCTTGCGGAACGCCTTCTGGTAGACGAGCGCGCCGGCCTGGTCGAAGGGCTCCTTGGTGGTGCGGTCCTTCACCAGCTCGATGCCCATGAGGCAGCCCTTGGCGCGGACGTCGCCGACGATCCTGTGCTGTGCCTTCATGCGCTGCATGCGCTGGAGGGCGACCCGGCCCAAGTGGGCGGAGTGTTCGAGGAGCTTTTCCTCCTCGATGACCTGGGTGGAGATGAGGGCTGCGGCGCAGGCCATGGGGTTGCCGCCGTAGCTGGAGGAGGCGGAGATGCTCTCGAAGCTCTCCTTGAATTTCTCGCGGACGGCGACGCAGGTGACCGGGAAGCCGTTGCCGAAGCCCTTGCCCATGGTGACGACGTCGGGCACGACGCCCCAGTGCTCCATGGCCAGCCACTTGCCGGTGCGGCCCCAGCTGGTAAGCACCTCGTCGGCCATGAGGAGGATCTTCCGGTCGTCGCAGAACTTGCGGAGCTTCGGGAAGAAGTCGTCCGGTGGCATGACGGAGCCGCCCCAGCCCTGGATGGGCTCGAGCACGAAGCCCGCGACGGCGCCGATCGTGGCCTTGTCGAGGTATTCGCCGTAGAAGCGCAGGTAGGCGTCGGTGTCGATCGTGCCGTCCGGCTTGGTCCAGACCGGGCGGTAGGGGTCGGGGCGCGGCACCATGTGCGCGCCGGGGGCGCGGACGGCACCGTAGACGTGCGAGCGGATGTGCCCGAGCGAAACGGCGCCGTAGGTCGTGCCGTGGAAGTCGTAGAAGCAGCTCACGGTCTCGTGCTTGCCGGTGGCGGCGCGGAGCACGCGGATGCCGGCCTCGACGGCGGCCGTGCCGCAATCGTAGAGCTGGAAGCCGTTGAGGTCGCCCGGGAGGATCGCGGCCAGCTTCTCCATCAGCTCGGTCTTGATCGGCGTGGTGAAGTCGTGGGCGTTCATCAGCTGCCGGGCGGCGCGGGCGATGCCCTCGCTGATCTTCGGGTGGCAGTGTCCGAGCGTCGTCACGTAGATGCCCGACGAGAAATCGATGTATTCGTTGCCGTCGACGTCGCGGAGGACACAGCCGGCGCCGGACTCGAACGAGACCGGGAAGAGCTTCACCTGGGCGCTGAGGCCCTTGAAGTGCTTCGTGCAGCGGTCGTGCCAGTGCTTCGACTTCGGCCCGGGCGGTGGCACGGGCAGGTGGGGGACGCGTTGCAGGTCGACGCGGCCCCAGTCGAGGGTTGAGAAATCTTCGGCGATAGGAGCGTTCATGGAAAGGGCGGGATCAGGGACGGACGGTCACGATCTTCGGGCCGAGGCGGCCGAACCGCTTCAGCAGGCTCGCGGGGGCGCCGAGGTCGGTGATGAAGACGTCCACGTCGGCGAGGGAGCCGGAGCGGGCGAGGGCGGTGGCGCCCAGCTTGGTGTGGTCGGCCAGGAGGCAGGACTTCGCGGCCTTCCGGCGCATGACCTTGTCGACCGCGGCGAGCCGCAGATCCGAGTTGTAGATGGCCCCATCGGCACCGATGGCGTCGGCGCCCTGGAAAGCGAAGTCCGCGGCGAAGAGTTCCAGGCAGTGCTCGGTGACGGGTCCGGTCAGGTCGGGGCTGCCGCGGCGAATGACGCCGCCGAGGAGGACGACCT
>CAYMSE010000429.1:0-3214 GCA_964392935.1 uncultured Oleiharenicola sp. | reverse complement strand
TTGGCGCGAATGGGGTCATCACATCGGCCTCGCGTCTTGTTGGTCCGAATAGCGGACGCAGGCCAGGATCTCGTCGCGATGCGCGCGGATGAACGCGAGGTCGTCGGCGGTCGTCGCGGTGCGAGGCGAGACGAACAGCGCGCCGTCCGGCTCAATGCGGAATCGCAAACGCTCTGACCGCTGGAGCAGCCACAGCACGACGCTCGTCCGGGCCGCGAACCCGCCGGTCAAGGGGATCAGTGGATCAGAGACGGATGCCATCGTCCACCTCGTCATCGTGGTCGTCAGACTCCAGATCGCCGGGATCCGGGGGTGAACCCGTCAACCCGTCAAGGAGGCCCGTATTTGTTGGTGTTTTCTCACTTTTCAACCCGTCAGTCGCAACGTCTTCCTGACGGGTCGAAAATGCGGATTCAGGCCCATTTTCATTGGGGTTCTGACGGGTTGACGGGTTGGAGGGCAGATAGCGGGTCCAGGCATCATCAAAGCGGTCGCGATAGAACCCGCGGGCGTCGCCAGTGGACTTTGGGACGATGGAGAACTTCTTCAGGAGCGCCGCCAACTTGGTCGCGGTGATGGGCTTCTCGTGTCGGCCGAACGCCGCCCATGGCCGATCGTCGAGTGCGATGAGACGCTCGACGAGCGTCTTCGTCCTGACGAACGTCTCACCTTCGAATACGTCGCGGCAGTCCTTGAGCAACTCGGTGCTGATGTCGCTCTCGACGACCACGCCGCCGCTCAGCTCACGTGCGGCCTGACGGGCGTCGTCTGGCCATGTCCCGCCGGCGAGATCGGCAATCGCGAACAACGGCTCCCACGTGTCCTCGGCTCGATCTCGGAGGCCCGGAGGCATGGTCGGGCGGGCGTCCCGGAGGACGTCGATCGCGCCGGCACTCCAGGTCTCCAGTGCGCTGACGATGGGCTTCGCCGCTTCGCGCGCGTAGCGATCGCGGAACTTCGCTACGGGCTCGTCCTTTGTGCGGCGCTTCAATTCGATGCGAATGGCACGTGACGCCACGGTATCCGGCAGCTTGCCGATGCCGGCGATGGCCTTCGCGCTGAAGACGCTGAAGTCGCGGAAGGTGATGTTGGCGCCTTGCCCCACGCAGAGAGACGCCTTTCCCGTGCGCCGATATCCCAGATTGAGGATCCCGCGCAGCGCCTCGGCGTAGTCCTTCTCGCCGTTGAACGCGGCGTCGGATTCGTCGAGCAGCATGGTTGGAGCCTCGGCGTCGATCTTTCTGACGAGCACCGCGGCCGACGTCCGGCCCGTGAACCAGGGATCACGGACGAGCAGTGCCAGCACTTCGAGCAGGCGTGTCTTTCCGGCCTCGGGCGTCGCGCTCGTGATCTGCAGGTACGGCGTCGCCTCGAACGCGACGATCGCGTGCGTATGCGCCACCCACAACGCGAGAGTCGTCGCTTGCGCGGGCGTCATATGCACGTACAACGCGATGAACGCCTTCACCGTGGCGAGCATGGCGCTGATGTCCATCGAGGTCGTGGTCGTCGTCGACGAGGGCGGGGCGTAGGTCGGCGTCGTCGCCGCCAGCGAGAGCAGTTCAGCGCGGCGATTCGGTCCCGAGATGATCCAGTCGCTCACGTCGCCCTTCGGCGGCAGGTTCGGCAATTCGACGATTCGCACCGTGAGGCCCGCCGCGTGACAGGACGCGGCCACCTGTCGGGCATGCGCGCGGCCAGGATCGTCGTTGTCGGGTAGCACGATCACGGTCGTGACGCCGGCCGCGACCAGTTGCTGCGTGTACTCGTCGCGCCACTTGCCCGCGCCGCCGATGTTCGTCGTCGTGTTCAGGGCCAGTTGACCGAGACGATCGGCGTCTTTCTCGCCTTCGACAATGAACAGGTCGCTCTTGTAGCGAGCTAGGTGCGGTAGGTTGTACAGCACGTACCGCGCGACGCCCTGCATGTTCTTGCCGTTCGGGCCGCGCTGGCTGAAACTCTTCGGCTCGTAGCGGACGGCCTGGTAGAGCGTCTGGCCTGACTCGTCGACGTAGTCGTACTCCGCGACGATCCGGCGCCGCGGCTTGGACGACGTCGTCACGGGCATGATGTCTTGCCACGTCAGGCCGGCTCGATCGAGGACGACTTTCGTGTCGCAATCGGCCATGCACCTCAGGAGGACGCCGCCGTTGTCGGCCAGCCCGACCGACACGCTGGCCGTCGAGTCGTCATGCGCGGGGCACGTGGCCATGCGCTGGCGACCATCGTGACGGACGGCGGCGATCGTGGAGGCGAGGTCGGCGGCCATCAGGCCGCGTCCTTGGGCTCGTACTCGTCGCGCTCGGCGAGCATACGCGCGATGGCGGCGACGATCTCGCGCCGCTGCCAGAGTGCGGCGCTGCCGATGTGGATCGGTGCGGGGAGCTTCCCGGCGGCGACGTAGCGCCAGACCGTCGCGCGCGAGCAGCCGCCGAGCATCTGGGCGACGGCCTGCACGCGCAGTAGCGCGTCAGGATCGGATGAGACGAGGATATCGGCTGTCTGCGGCTCCATGTGTCACATTGGACGCTCGCGACCGGGCGATCGCCTAGGATCGCCTCGCCGGATTTCTCACTTTTATTTGGCGAGATTCATGGTCGCGACAGTGACACGCCGCGGATCGCACGCGAAACTTCACGCTCAGAGCAATGATGCTTCTTGGCCGTGGCCGCGCGTGCCCGAGCGGCGACGGCACGCGGTGCCCGACTGTCTGCGTCGTGCGCGTCGATCGCGTCGTGCAAGAGGCCGAAGTAGTCCGTGATGATCTGTCGCCGCTTCTCCGCGCGCTCTGCGTTCGGCGCCGTCTTTCGACCAGGCGAGACGGGTTTCGTCTTGAGCACATAGCGCGTGACGACGTATTCGACGAGGATCGCGGTCTTCTCTGCGATGTCCCGTTCCGCGGCGGCGCAGGCGGCCGCGAATGTCTCGGCGTCCTGCGCTTCAGTGACCGCCGGAATGTGATTGTCGTCGAGCCACGCGATCGCCTGTTCACGCGTCATCCGGTTATTGAGTTTGGAATCGCGCGTCATCGCCATGAGAGTCTTGACTTGGCGCTCACGACTGCACGCCGATAGGCGCATCTTGGCTCGCGGTTCTGGCGCTGGCTGCCGGAGCGCTGCCGCTAAGTCTTTAGGCGTCGGATCGTGACCCATTGCCAGGGCTCGCAGTACGAGCGTTCGGATGTCGCCGCGGCGACGCCGGTTAAGCTCATCAG
>CAYMSE010000428.1:0-4725 GCA_964392935.1 uncultured Oleiharenicola sp. | reverse complement strand
TGCGTGGTGGTCGTGACAAAATCGGCGTGCGGGAAAGGCGACGGGTGGTGTCCGGTGACGACGAGGCCGGCGATGTGCGCGATGTCGGCGAAGAGATACGCGCCGACGCTGCGCGCGATCTCGCCCATGCGCGCGAAGTCGATGATGCGCGAGTAGGCCGAGGCGCCGACGGTGATCATCTTGGGCTTTTCGCGCTGCGCGACGGCGGCGAGCTCGTCGTAGTCGATCCGGCCGTTGTCCTCGCGCACGCCGTACTGGCAGAAATTGTAGAGTTTGCCGGAGAAATTGGCCGGGTTGCCGTGCGTGAGGTGGCCGCCGTGGCTCAGGTTCATGCCGAGGATCTTGTCGCCCGGCTGGAGGACGGCGGTGTACACGGCGAAGTTGGCCTGCGAGCCGGAGTGCGGCTGGACGTTGGCGTGCTCGGCGCCGAAGAGCCGCTTGGCGCGCTCGATGGCCAGCACCTCGACCTTGTCGACCTGCTCGCAGCCGCCGTACCAGCGCTTGCCCGGGTAACCCTCGGCGTACTTGTTGGTGAGCACCGAGCCCATGGCCTCGATCACGGCCGGGTAGGTGAAGTTTTCCGAGGCGATCAGCTCGACGTGGCTTTGCTGGCGGGCCAGTTCGCCGGCGATGACGGCGTGGACTTCGGGATCGAGCTGGGCGAGGGGAGCGGCGTTCAACGACATTGCGGAGGGCGGTGGGAAGTGACGGAGGAAATACCGCCGTCAGCGCATCGGGCCGCGGCGCATTCCGCAATCCGAAATCCGGGCCAAACGTGTCACGCCGGGGCGGTCAGCTTCCGGAGAAACTCCACGACGCTCGGGATGGCCTCCACCATCTCGTCGCGGCACGCCTCGTAGAGCTTGAGCGGGCCGCCGTAGGGGTCGCCGATCTCCTTGCTGGCCGGTGGCGGGAGGAACTCGCGGAAGAGATAGAGGTGCGGCGGCACCGGCCGCGCCCGGGACTGGATGATGGCGCGGTGCGACTCGGTCATGCCGAACACCACCAGCGCGTGGTTGAGGAGTTCCTGGTTGAGGCCCTGGCTGCGGAAATGCGCGACGTCGATGCCGACCTTGCGCAGCGCGGTGACCGTGTTCTCGGAGATGGGCTCGCCGGTCCGCGCGGCGACGCCGGCGGACACGACCTTGAGGTTGCGCAGCGGCTCCGGTTGCGCGGACAGGGCGTGGGCGAGCAGGCCCTGGGCCATCGGGCTGCGGCAGATGTTGCCGGTGCAGACGAGGAGGATGTGGCCGGGCGAAGGCATGTGCGGGCGGTAAGGTGTAGGCTTCGGACCGGGAGCTAAAGGCAGAAAAGGCCCGAAGGCAAAGCGCGCGCCCCGCCCCGCGGTCAGCGGCGGAGCGCGAGCAGGGCGTGATGCAGGTGGACGGCGCGCTGCAGCACGCGGTCGGTCGGGTGCGGCGGGGCCTTGGCGCCCGCATCGGGATTGCCCGGCTCGGGATGCGCATCGTGGTTGCCCTGCTTGAATTCACGCACCAGCGCCGCCTCGTCGAAATGATCCTTTGCGACCTTGCCCGAGACCAGGTCGGCCAGCGGCGCGCCGTGCTCGACGGCGTCGAACGCCTGGCGATCCTCCTCGGCTGACTGGGCCACGACGACCGTCGGCGCCGGCCGCGAACCGGCGATACCCAGCGTCAGCACGTTTTCCGACCCGGTGGTCAGCACGCCGGCGATTTCCGGCGGCGTGTCCGGTCCCACGAGCAGGTAGAGCCGGGCCGTGCGCGGGCGCCGTTGCAGGGACTCCGCGAAGGCGCCGACCAGCTCGCGCTCGGTCGTGACGTGGCGGAGGTCGAGGACCAGCGGCGTGCCGCCCCGGAGCGGCTGGAGCGCCTCGCCCAGCACGTGCGCGCGCAGATAGGCGAGACCCTGGCCGAGGTCGGAGACTTCCGCGGCGCGCCCCGCGGCGACCAGCACGAGCGCGAGCAGGGTGAAGGCAAGGGGACGTTTCATGGACGACGCAATTGCCGCGCACCGATGTCGCGGCGATAGTATTTTGAGCGGCACTGGATCAGCTCGCACGCGGCGTACGCGCGATCCGCGGCCTCGCGCAGGGTCGGGGCGAGCGCCGTCACGCCGAGCACGCGGCCGCCGTTCGTGACGACCTGGCCGGCGGAATTCCTCGCCGTGCCGGCGTGGATGATGGACGTTTCGGGGGGCAGGGCGGAGGCGGCGGGGAAGGTGATGACGTCGCCCTTCGGGTAGCTTTCCGGGTAGCCCTGGGCGGCGACGACCACGCAGATCGCGGCCGCCGGCGACACGTCGAGCGCGTGTCCCTGCAATTCGCCGCGGGTGGCGGCCCAGAGCAGGGCGAGCAGGTCGTTCCGGAGGCGTGGCAGCACCACCTGGGTTTCCGGGTCGCCAAAGCGCGTGTTGTACTCGAGCACGCTGGGTCCCTGTGACGTCAGCATGATGCCGATGAAGAGCGTGCCTCGGAAATCAATGCCCTCGGCGGCGATCTCGTCGACGGACGGCTTCACGATCTCGCGGTCGATGCGCGCGAGCAGTTCCGGCGTGACGACCTCGGCGGGCGAGTAGGTGCCCATGCCGCCGGTGTTGGGGCCGGTGTCGCCGTCGCCGACGCGCTTGTGATCCTGCGAGACCGGCAGGATCACGTAGTCGCGGCCGGACACCACGACGAGGACGGAGGTCTCGTCGCCGAACATGCAGTCCTCGACGAGAATCTGGCTGCCGGCCGAGCCGAATTTGTTGCCGGCGAGCATGTCGCGGACGGCGGCCTCGGCCTCGGCGAGCGATTGGGCGACGATAACGCCCTTGCCGGCGGCGAGGCCGTCGGCCTTGATCACAATCGGGGCGCCGCGCTGGCGGACGTAGGCGAGCGCGGGTTCAATTTCAGTGAAGATGCCGGCCGCGGCGGTGGGGATCCGGTGCTTCAGCAGGATCTGCTTGGTGAAGATCTTCGAAGCCTCGAGGCGGGCGCCGTCGGCTTTCGGGCCGTAGGCGGGGATGCCCGCGTGGGTCAGCGCGTCGACGAGACCCAGCGACAGCGGCACCTCGGGTCCGACGACGACGAATTCCACCTTTTCGCGCTGCGCGAGCGCGACGAGCCCCGCGATGTCATCCGCCGCCACGGGGAAGCAGGCGGCGTCGGCGGCGATGCCGGCGTTGCCCGGGGCGCAGAGCAGGCGCGGCTTCGCCGGCGAGCGGGCGAGCGCCTTGACGAGCGCGTGCTCGCGCCCGCCGGAGCCGACGATGAGGACGGACCGCGGCAGCGCCGCGGAGTTGAGGGTGGGGGGTTGAGGGTTGAGGGGCACGGGTGCGGGCGGATGATTTCTCCGAACCCTCAACGAGCAACGCTCAACTGCATCATAGCACCTTCAGCGTCTTGCGGTAGAAGGCGATGACCTCGTCCGGGTCGTCGGTGAAGAGGATGTAGTCCTGCATCCAGGCCGGGGCGCGCTGGTCGCGGATCATCGCGCGCACCTGGCGGCGGAGGTCGGTCCAGAACTTCGCGTTGAAGAACACGTAGGGGACGCGCGGGCGGATGCCGAGCTTGAGGTTGCAGAGCTCGATGCCGATCTCCTCGAGCGTGCCGACGCCGCCGACGTTGAAGACGCAAAAATCGGCGGCTTCGAACCACTTTTGCCGGAAGTGCCGCGAGCTTTCCTGAAAGGTGTTGAAGAAATCGACGCCGAGCTCCGGCGGCTGGGCCTCGAGCTCGAGGAAGCAGGCGCCGGTGAGCGCGCCCTTGCTGCGCGCCGTCTCGGTGGCGAGGCGCATGACGCCGCCGCCGCCGCCGGTGATGACGCCGAGATTGGCGCCCATGAACGAGGTCAGCTGGTTGACCATCTTGGAGATCTTGTCGGTGTCGGCCTGGTCGAGGCCGACGGCCGAGCCGTAGAAGGCGAGGATCGTCGCCTCCTGGAACCTCCGCACCATCTCCTCGCGCACGAAGAAACCGTGGTCGCGGCGGTACGTGTGCATGTAGATGTCCTTCGTCATCTCATCGTACCAGTAGACGGCGATGCCGAGGGAGTTGAACGTGTCGAGGCGGCCGTGGGCGTAGCTGGAGAGGAAGTAGCCGTGGGTGCGCGAGGCCTTGCGGAAAATGAGGCGCTTGAGCTTCAGGTCGCCGAGGCGGGTGACGAGTTCGGTGTGCTCGAGCAGGTCGGGAAAGTAGTCGACGACGAGCGTGTCCGCGCCGTCGGGCGGCGAGTCGAGCGCCTGGATCATGGTGCGCGCGCCGACCGGGCAGGCCTCGGCGGCGAGCAGCTTCTTCAGCTCCTCGTCGCTGGCGCGGACGAGGAGGGAGCGGTTCTCCATCGTGGAATTCTGGCCGCGCACGGTGACCTTGGTGCGCGGGCGGGCCTCGGCGTGGTTCACCGGCGGGGCGTTGTCGAGGCACTTGTAGAGGCTCTTGGTGGTTGCGAGGAGGCGCTGGCGCTTCTTGGCGAGCGTCTTGGCCTCGGCATCCTCGGGCGGCGGGGCGCGGAAGATGTCGACCGACACCATCGGGTTCACCACCGGCTGGTCGCCGGTGTTGTAGATCTCGAGCATGATGTTCGTGCCGGAAGTCTTCACCGGATCGAGGAGGACGGCGGAGGTGTGGAGGCCGAAATTGCCCTCGCCCGGGCTGAGCACGACATAGTGCTCGCGCAGGTACATCGAGCAGCTGGTCAGCACGCCCGAGCGGGGCGGGATGGTCAGCGGGCCGGTGTCGTGGCGCACCTGCACCTTGTCGATGAAGCT
>CAYMSE010000427.1:0-4723 GCA_964392935.1 uncultured Oleiharenicola sp. | reverse complement strand
TGGTTCCAGATCGCCGTGCGCGGCGAGAATCCCGCGCGCTTCGGCAACGACCTGCGGCGCGCCGTGGCCGACAGCTCGCCGGACGGCGCCGCGCGCTTCGTCTGGACGCTCGAGGACATGCGCAACCAGTTCCTCCACAATCTCGTCGTCATCAACGGCGTCCTGGTGGTCTTCGCCGTCCTCGGCCTCGCCCTCGCCAGCATCGGCCTCTACGGCATCGTCGCGAACAACGTGAACCAGCGCATGACGGAGTTCGGCATCCGCCTCGCGCTCGGCGCCTCCGGGGGCTCCGTGCTCGCCATCGTCCTCAAGCAGTGCCTGCGCCTGACGGTGATCGGCCTGATCCTCGGCGTGATCGGTTCCTTCGCGCTCGGCGTCGCCCTCCGGCAGGGACTCGGCCCGATCATCGCGCAGAACAACCTCATCCTGGCCGGCACGAGCCTCGTCATCCTCGTGGTCGCCTTCTTCGCGTCCTGGTTCCCCGCGCGCCGGGCCACCACCGCCGACCCGATCGCCGCCCTCCGCGCGGAATAGGAAATCCTGCAATCAGCCCTCGGCCATCGGTCATCGTGAAATTGCCCCGCCCCCGCTGCCACCCGGCCGGTTCCAGATTCCCGATTCAAGATTTTCAGTTTTCAAGATTCCCCCTCCCCACCATGGTCCCTGCCCTCCGCTTCGCGCTCCGCGCCCTCCTCAAGTCGCCCGGCTTCACGCTCGTGGCGCTGCTCACGCTGGCCCTCGGCATCGGCGTCAACACCTCCATGTACAGCCTGGTGGACAGCCTGCTGTTCCGCGCGGCGCCGTTCCCCCAGGGGGACCAGATCTTCCAGCTGCTCGCGGACACCCGCCAGGGCCTGCGCTACAGCTACGCCGAGGTGGAGACGCGCGAGATTCGGGGCAAGAGCACCGCCTTCGAGAACCTCACGACGATCCGCTACACCAACTCCGCGCTCGCCGAGCCGGGCCGCCCCGCGGAACAGGTGCTCAACGTCCTCGCTTCCTCCGACTTCTTCGCGACCTTCGGCGTGCAGCCGATCCTTGGCCGCGCCTTCACGCCTGAGGAGACCCAGCCGGGCCGCAACCAGGTCATCGTCCTCAGCTACGCTTTCTGGCAAAAGCGCTTCGCGGGCAGCCCGGATGCGATCGGCAAGACGCTGCGCCTCGACGGCGAGTCCGTCACCGTCATCGGCGTCATGCCCGCCAGCTTCGACTGGCGCTTCCTCTGGGGCACGACCGCCTTCTGGCGCCCGATCAACTACACGCCGGACCAGCTGAAGAACCGGCCCTACCGCACGTTCCAGCTCATCGGCCGCCTCAAGCCCGGCTTCACGCCGCAGCAGGCCGAGGCCGAGCTCGGGCCCGTCGCCGCCAACCAGCTCAAGGACTTCCCCCAGGACTACAACGGTCTCTCGTACCGCTGCGTCGTGCTCCACAAGGCGCAGATGGACGACGAGAGCCGTCGCATCGTCTGGATGCTGCTCGGGCTCTCGGCCTTCGTGCTGCTCATCGCCTGCGCCAACCTCGCCAACCTCCAGCTGGCCCGCGCCACCACCGCCCTGCGCGAATACGCCATCCGCGCCGCGCTCGGCGCCTCCCGCCTGCGCCTGATCACGCAGCAGCTCGTCGAGTGCGTCCTGCTCTCGCTCGCCGGCGGCGCGCTGGGCGTCCTCGTCGCCGTGTGGCTGAACCGCATCCTCTCGTCCATGATCCGGATCGCCGACGAGCCGGGCGGGCTCGACCTCCCGGTCAACGCCACCGTGCTGGCCGTCGCCTTCGGCGTCGCCGCGCTGACCGGCATGCTCTTTGGCATCGTTCCCGCCCTGCTCTCTTCGCGCACCGACGTCGTCACCGCGCTCAAGTCCCAGGGCCGCGGCTCCACCGCCGGGCGCGGCCACCACTACATGCGGCAGCTGCTCATCGTCGGCGAGGTCATGCTCGCCCTCGTGCTGCTCGGCGGCGCCGCCGTCATGCAGCGCGGCTTCGCCAAGTTCGTGCACAAGGACGTCGGCTGGGACACCAAGCACCTGCTCTCCGGCGCGCTCCCGATGCCCGAGGCCCGCTTTCCCACGCCGGAGGTCCGCCTCGAGTTCTTCCGCAAGGTCCGCGCCCGCCTGGCCGCCCTGCCGGGCGTTGAGCACGTCGCCCTCTCCACCGGCCTGCCGGTCTACGGCTACGGCACCGAGCGCAAGATCTTCACCGAAAAGCAGGCCGCCGCCGACCAGGCCAACCTCCCGCTGGCCAACCACGCGATGATCACCTCGGACTACTTCAAGGTCCTCGGCGTGCGCTTCGTCGAGGGCCGCGACTTCGCGCCCGACATCAAGCCGGAGGACCCGAAGGTCGTGATCATCAACGAGAGCCTCGCCAGGCAGCTCTGGCCGGGCCAGAGCGCGGTCGGCCAGCGCCTCGCCTCGATCGACGGCAGCGTCACCACTTGGAACGAGATCATCGGCGTCGTCCGGGATTGCGAGCCTGCCGCCGCGATCGGCAACGAGCGCGTCAAGGGCGTCGTCTTCCGCTCGGTCGCCCACGAGCCGTGGACCTGGATCCGCTTCGCCATCCGCGCGGAAGCACCCGAGACGCTGATCGACACCGTCCGCCGCGCCGTCGCCGAGGTCGATCCCGACCTGCCCGCGCAGGATGTGTCCACCGTCTCGAGCGCCGTTGAGCGCTCCCAGCACAACCTCGTCGTCGTGGCGCGCCTCCTCGACGGGTTCGCCGTGCTCGGCCTGGTGCTGGCCTCGGTCGGACTCTACGGCGTGATCTCGAACGTCGTCGCGCAGCGCACGAGCGAGTTCGGCATCCGCCTCGCGCTCGGCGCGCGTCCCGCCGACGTGCTCCACCTCGTCCTCAACCACGGCCTCAAGCTCACCGCCCTCGGCCTCGTCCTCGGGCTCGGCGGCGCCTACGGCCTCAGCCGCCTGCTCAATTCCATCATGCCGCGCCTGGTCAGCCCCGACTTCGTCGCCCTCGGCGCGATGGCCGTCGCGCTGTTCCTCGTCGCCGGCCTCGCCGCCTGGCTCCCCGCCCGCCGCGCCACCCAGGTGGACCCGATGATCGCGCTGCGGAGCGAATAACCGAACGTGATCCCGCTCCCGCCGGATGTTCCGCTCCCCCGCGTCACGCTCTACGCAGAGTAGGAAATCGTGAAATCATGAATCGTGAAATCGAGAATCTGGAATCGCCGGCCCGTCCGCCCCGTGTCCCCGCCGCTCGACCCCGGATCCGGCGCCTTGAATTTCAAGATTCCCCCCCCGCCTCCTTCCGCCGCCAAGTAGTTCCGATCATCGCCCCGCGCGCCCCGTGAATACCTGAACCGCCCGGTTGCCTCGTCCCCTTTCATCCCGCCATACTCCGCCCCGACTCCTCCCCCGCTCTCGCTTCGGCTAATCCACGCTGGTTCGAAGCCGGTCCCCACCGGCCATGCAACCCAACGCCTTCATCGGCCACACCAGCGCGCCCAACCATGACGAGCTGATCGCCGCGCTGGGGTCCGCCTACGGACCGTGGGAGAAACTGCTGGCCGAGCTCGCGCGCGACGACGGCGTGACCGCCCGGGAGTGGAGTTCGTACTCGCCCAAGGCCGGCTGGGCGCTCCGCGTCAAACGCAAGGGCCGGACCATCCTGTGGATGTCCCCGCTGCACGAGGCCTTCTGCGCCGCCGTGATCCTCGGACCCAAGGCTCTCGCGGCCACCCGCGGCCGCAAGCTCCCGCGCACCCTCGTCGCCGCCATCGACTTCGCCCCGCACTACCCGGAGGGCGCCGGCGTGCGCCTCGTCGTCAAGTCCGAGCGCGAGCTCCCGCCCGTGAAGACCCTGGCCCGCATCAAACTCGCCAACTGACCGCCCACGGCCGGGCGACCGGCCCCAACGGCCTGCCGCTTGCCCCTTTCGCCTTAGCCCTCCGTCCGTCCCCGCCCATGAACGACCTCCGCTTCGCCCTCCGCCAGCTGCTCAAGACACCGGGGTTCACCATCGTCGCGGTGCTCACCCTGGCCCTCGGCATCGGGACCACTGTCACGGTGCTCTGCTGGACGCGCCACCTCGTCCAGCAGCCGCTGTCGGGCGTCGCCGACCAGCAGGAAATTGTCATGCTGGTGTCGAATCAGGGCGGCGGCAATGTCTCGGTGCCGGACCTCGACGACTTCGTCGCCCAGGGCGGGGTGTTCACGGGCGCGCTCGTCGCCATGCCGACCGCGGCGTCGCTCTCCGTCGACCAGCAATCGGAGTGGATCAATGCCCAGATCATCTCGGCCCGCTCCTTCGACCTGCTGGGCGTCAAGCCGATCCTCGGCCGGGCCTTCCGGCCCGACGAGGACCGCAAACCCGGCGGCGATGCGGTGCTCATCATCAGCGAGCGGCTCTGGCGGCGGCGCTTCGGCGGCGACCCCAATGTCATCGGTCGCGTGGTGGACCTCAACCGCCACGCGTTCACCATCATCGGCGTGGCGCCCGCCTCGTTCCTCGGGACGATGATGCCCACCATCTCCGACGCGTGGGCCCCGGCCTCGATGATCTGGGAGGTGCGCAACCAGAGCACGAACTTCCTGACCCGGCGCGCGTGGCGCGGCTGGCTCAACCTGGCCCGGCTGCGTCCCGGCGTCTCGCTGGACGAGGCCCGCGCCGCCATCGCGACCGTCAACGCGCGCCTGACCGCGGACCACCCGGACACCAATCGCGACGTCCGCCACCGCGTCGTGCCGTTGTCGGATTGCCCGTGGAG
>CAYMSE010000426.1:0-12152 GCA_964392935.1 uncultured Oleiharenicola sp. | reverse complement strand
CTACTTGATGGCGGACGACACAACAGCCAGCGCCAATGTCATTTCACTGGGCTTGTTCAGCGAGCAGGCCAATGCCCAGCGTCGTCGTGATGAGGTGGCCAAGCTGGGGTTTGAGGCCACCATTCAGCCGCGTACCCGCAGCGGTGAACAAGGCTGGCTGGATGTACAACTGAAGCAGCCGGGTCAGGACATCGACCCGTCGTTGCTGCAACCGCAGGTGGGCGCAATTCTGCGGCTGGAAACCAAACCCTGTCCTGCATCAACTGCGGAGGGCGCAACACCGAATGCTTCCTCGTCGTCGAAAAGCGCTGCGAATTCTGCGACGGGATCCGAAAAAGAGGGGTGAATTTAACGCCTTCACAGGCTACAATCGCCGCCCGCATTTGGCCGCTCATTCGAGCATTCAGATATGCCGGCTTAGCACAGTTGGTAGTGCACCTGATTTGTAATCAGGGGGTCGGGGGTTCAAGTCCCTCAGCCGGCACCAAATTTTCTTCGAAAATTTGTTTCAAGTGTTTTTTGCTTTACTTTATTCTTTGGATTCACAAACAAAAGCGAGTGATGTCAGGAAGCGTATTAACGCTTCAGCTTGCCTTCTTTGGCTTGTAATCCTTGTTACGCTCTTCAAACGATTTCAAATCACGTTGCGCATCGGGTCTGCTGATGTCATACAGCTCCTGAATCTTCATCAGCAATTGATCGCGTTTGCCGCCAATCGCTTCCAGATGTTCGTCGGTCAGCCGGCCCCAGCGCGCCCGCACCGTACCTTTAAACTGCTTCCAGTTGGCTTCTGCAATATTCCAGTCCATCGTCGTTCTCTACTATAAATGTGTGGATGTCAGGTGGCCGTTGGGCCAGTGCTGGCGAGCCGGGTAGGGTACGCTAAATTGGCAGGCGCATGGGACTTTATGCGTGATGGCAGCGAGAATTTGCCAACCCACTTGATTCTTGCCCGGACGTACGCCGTTTGGGTGCTGTCACAACAACGGCTTCATCGATTTCACATTTTGTTACTTTATGCGGTGATCCAGTGTCGTCCTGCTCAGTTCTTGTGTATAAAATCAATTGAGTGGAGTGGCAGAAGTCAATTAACAATTAGAGCGACATCGGGTGGAACCGGAACAGCAAGCGAGGATAGAGATTGATCGCCTGTTGGAACAGGCGGGATGGCACGTCTGTGATGCAGACCGCGTCAACCTTCATGCTGCACGCGGTGTGGCCATTCGCGAGTTCCCTTTGGAAAAAGGTCATGGATATGCCGACTACCTTTTATACATTGATGCCAAAGCCGCTGGCGTAATCGAAGCCAAGCATCAAGGTGCGACATTGTCTGGTGTTGAGATTCAATCGGACAAATACGCCAAAGGTTTTCCAGCGAACCTGCCGCGATGGCGCAAACAACTTCCATTTGCATACCAATCAACTGGCGCTGAAACCCGATTCACTAATGGGCTTGATCCGACGCCGCGAGCTCGGCTGACATTTGCTTTTCATCGACCTGAGACACTGGCAAGAATGATCGAAGAGGCCGATCACTATGATGCTCAATCATCAAGCGTGAATCAGAAAGTTGCGGACAGTGGAACTGCTGACTACCTCAATCGTGGCAAAACGTTTTTGGACCGCATGCAAAATCTGCCGCCTTTGCTGGATAAATTATGGCCACCCAAGCCGCAAGCCATTGCCAACATCGAGAAGTCGCTGCGTGAAAATCGACCGCGTGCGCTGGTGCAAATGGCCACGGGTTCGGGCAAAACCCTGCTGGCAATCACGCTCGCATATCGACTTATTAAGTTTGCGGGTGCGCGTCGCATTCTGTTCCTCGTTGATCGTGGCAACCTGGGCGATCAAACGCTCAAAGAGTTTCAGCAATACGCCTCGCCGTATAACAACTTCAAGTTCACAGAGGAGTACATTGTTCAGCGCTTGACGAGCAACACGTTGGATACGACAGCTCGTGTATGTATCTGCACGATCCAGCGCATGTACTCCATGCTCAAAGGCACCGAGCTGCCCGAAGAGTTGGAAGAAGAGTCTGCCGACGCGTTGGGTAGCCTTTTCAAAAAGCAAGATCCGCTTGAATACAATCCACGCATTCCCATTGAAAGCTTCGACGTCATCATCACTGATGAGTGTCATCGTTCCATCTATAATTTGTGGGCACAGGTGTTGGAATACTTCGATGCCTACTTGATTGGACTCACCGCAACACCCAGTAAACAAACCTTCGGGTTCTTCAATCAGAACCTGGTGATGGAATACAATCATGAAATGGCGGTGGCGGATGGCGTCAATGTCAATTACGACGTATACCGCATCCGTACAAAGATCACCGAAGCCGGTTCGAAGGTTGAAGCAGGTTATTCGGTGCAGATTCAGGAACGCGATACCCGCAAGAAACGTTGGGAACAACTGGATGACGAGTTTGCCTACGATCCCAATCAACTTGATCGTGATGTCGTTGCGCCGGATCAGATTCGCACCGTCATTCGCACCTTCCGCGACAAATTGTTCACAGAAATCTTTCCGGGTCGTGGATGGGTACCGAAGACATTGATCTTTGCAAAAGACGACGCGCATGCAGAGAATATTGTCGAGATTGTGCGTGAAGAATTTGCCAAGGGTAACGACTTTGCACAGAAGATCACTTATCGCACCACCGGTGCAAAACCAAAAGACTTGATCAATGCATTCCGCACTAGCCCCATGCCGCGCGTTGCCGTTACTGTGGATATGATCGCCACGGGTACCGATATAAAAGCAGTTGAAGTCGTGATGTTCATGCGTGCGGTCAAATCACGCGCCTTCTTCGAGCAGATGAAAGGTCGAGGCGTACGTGTCATTAAGGCAGATGATTTGCAAAGCGTCACACCGGACGCCAAAGCCAAGGATCACTTTGTGATTGTTGATTGTGTGGGTGTTTGCGAACAGGACAAAACCGATTCGCGGCCAATGGAACAGAAACCGACGGTCAGTTTTGAAAAGCTTCTGCAAGCCGTTGCGTTCGGCAATACCGAAGACGAAGTGCTTTCTTCACTCGCAGGTCGTCTTGCTCGCATGGAACATCGCCTCAGCCCCGAAGACGACAAACGCATCAAAGCCGCCAGCGGTGGTCTCAGTCTTAAAGACCTGGCGCATCGCATTGTGCAATCACTCGATCCGGATGGTTCTTCTTTTACTTCCTCTACTGTTGTGAGAGAAGGTATCTATGCTCCCTCGCCCCTTGCGGGAGAGGGTCGGGGTGAGGGGATTCTTCGAAAAAATATAGTGATCGAAGCTCTCAAGCCTCTGCATGATCCAAAACTTCGCGAACTGCTGGCGGAAATTAGACGCAACAACGAAATCACCATTGACACAGTCAGTGCAGATGAAATCATCGAAGCTGGTTTTTCACCTGAAGCATTGGATCGCGCCAAAGGCATGGTTCAATCGTTTGAACAATTCATTAAAGACCACAAAGACGAGATTACTGCATTGCAAGTGTTGTACAGCACACCCTATAAACAGCGTTTAACATTCGACGCAGTGAAAGAACTTGCCGATGCCATTCACAAACCGCCTTATCTCTGGAACGAATCGCAATTGTGGAATGCCTATGCCGCACTGGAAAAATCTAAAGTAAAAGGCGCAAGCGGAAAACGCATTCTCACTGACCTGGTATCGCTGGTGCGCTTTGCGATGCATCAAGACAATGAACTGGTTCCCTTTCCAGAGCGTGTAAATGCGAACTTCAAAGTTTGGCTTGCTCAACAATCCACCGCTCCCTCGCCCCTTGAGGGGCGAATCGAGGATGCCTCCGCGAGGACACTAAATGTGTCGTCGCGCCGAGTGAGCGCCAGTGCAGGACGGCACTGGCAGGAGTCGGACAGGGAGTCGCCTTCGACGGGCCGGGGTGAGGGGTTGCATCGCTTCACATCTGAGCAAATAAAATGGCTCGGAATGATCCGTGATCACATTGCAGCGAATCTTTCCATCGAACGTGATGACTTCGAATATGCGCCTTTCGCGCAAGAAGGTGGCTTGGGCAAAGTGCATCAACTATTTGGCGACAAGTTGAACGTGATCATTAAAGAATTGAATGAGAAGTTGGCAGCATGAACGCAAGGAAGACTAATGTTGCTCAAACAACGTTGGAAGCGCATCCACCATTGCCGGATATCGCTGGTCTACCTGCCCGTTGGGAGTGGTCGCGACTAGGTGATATCTGCCGAACAACAAGTGGTGGTACGCCAAGCCGGAAGAACGCTGAGTATTTTACCGGTACCATCCCGTGGGTGAAGTCGGGAGAATTGCCAGATGGCATTGTCACCGAAGTTGAAGAGCGTATTACAGAAGCCGCCGTAGCAAGTTCGAGTGCGAAACTCTTCCCCGCCGGAACGCTGTTGATTGCACTCTATGGCGCAACTGTAGGAAAGCTCGGCATCTTGAAAGAAGATTCCACGACTAACCAGGCCGTATGCGCGATTTTTCCGCCAAACCACGTCCACACCAAATATCTCTTTTGGTATCTGCGGTTCGTGAGATCAAATTTGGTTGCTCAAGCAATAGGTGGAGCGCAACCAAATATCAGCCAGGGTATTCTGCGGACGCTCCCAATTCCGATTGCCCCACTCGACCAACAAAAACTCATCGTCGCAGAAATAGAAAAGCAATTCTCTCGTCTTGATGAAGCTGTTGCAAACTTGAAGCGCGTCAAAGCCAATATTAAGCGTTATAAAGCATCGGTACTCAAAGCTGCTGTCGAAGGGCGACTTGTCGAAACCGAAGCAGCGATGGTCAAGCGTGAAGGTCGAAGCTACGAAACAGGCACACAACTTTTACAGCGCATCCTCGAAACTCGACGACGCGAATGGAAAGGAAAGGGCAAGTACAAAGAACCCATTGCGCCCGATACAACTGATCTGCCTGAATTACCGGAAGGCTGGGTATGGTCGGCAGCAATTCAAGCGTGCGACAGAGTCGTTGATTGCCACAACAAGACTGCTCCTTATGTCGACAACGGCATCATGCTTGTTAGAACGTCCAATATCCGCGATGGAAGATTATTGCTGGAAGACATGCGATATGTTGACGAGCCCACTTATGAGTTTTGGTCGAGGCGATGTACGCCACAGCCCGGCGATGTTCTCTTCACTCGAGAGGCTCCAATGGGTGAGGCTGCCATCATTCCTCAAAAGACACGGCTTTGCTTAGGGCAAAGAACGATGTTGATGCGGCCGTCCCACTGCATTACCTCTGAATTTCTTTTGTATGCATTGATATCGCCGGTCATTAAGCGTTTGATTAACCGCGTGGCTGTTGGAAGTGGAGTAAAACACCTGAGAGTTGGTGACGTTGAGTTGTTACCAATTCCGGTCCCGCCGATCTCGGAGCAGCAACGTATTGTCGCTGAGGTCGAGCGTCGTTTCTCATTCGTGCGTGAGATCGAAGCCCAAGTTGATACAAATCAAAAGCGTACTGAACGCCTGCGTCAATCCATTCTGGCCAACGCATTTTCGGGCGGGCTTATCCTTGGTGAGCAGCAACTTGCAATCGAATTAAATGCTAGAAGAGCATGAATCCGAGGTAGTGTGGGCTTGCGGAAGTATACCAAAAGCGCTTTAATTCTCTCCAGGATGGAACAAAGTCGCTCTAAGTATAGTGATTCGATGTCTGGTTTGGGAAAGCTCTCCCGAAGCCAGCTCTCCCTAATTCTTAGAAAAACCGCTGGAACGGTGACGCCGATGTTGGCCGCCCAAACGCTGCGGCTAGAGCAAGTCGAAGCTGCGAAGCTGCTCGCACGATGGGCAAAGCAAGGCTGGTTGCAACGCGTGCGCCGTGGAATCTACGTGCCCGTTTCATTGGAAAGTGAGCGTGCCGATTCCAGTCCGGAGGATGCATGGATTATCGCCGAGGCGGCATTCTCTCCTTGTTTCATTAGTGGATGGAGCGCGGCAGAACATTGGGGTCTGACCGAGCAAGTATTCCGAACCATACATGTCTCAACGCAACGTCGCCCTCGCAACCGTGAACCAACGATGAGTGGTATCGCTTTTCGCTTACGCACTGTTAGCAAGAAGGAGTTTTTTGGCCTGAAGAGTGTTTGGCGCGGTCGCACGCGCGTGCAGGTATCCGATCCTGCCCGCACCATTGTAGATATGCTTTCAAATCCACTATTGGGTGGAGGTCTGCGATCTTCCATCGACATGCTGCAAAACTATCTATCATCAAAAGAGTATCGCAACGTCTCGCAACTGGTCACTTACGCAGAAACGCTCGGTATCGGTGCAGTGTTCAAGAGGCTCGGCTTTTTGCTGGAGCGATTTGCGCCTGAAGAGCAGGAAGCTATTGCCAGATGCGCCAAATCGCTTACACAGGGAAACGCAAAATTGGATCCAGCACTACCCGGTGAAAAATTAGTGACGGCTTGGCGTGTATGGTTACCTAAAGGCTGGTAGCTGGCATGATCAATCGTCAAGAGATACTCGATTTAGCCACAGACTTTGGTCTGGCGCCGAATGTCGTGGAGAAGGATTACGCGCTTGGCTGGTTGCTTGCTGGCTTTGGTCAGCATCCTGACACAAGGAATTCATGGCTATTCAAGGGCGGCACGTGTCTAAAGAAATGCTTTTTTGAAACGTATCGTTTCTCCGAAGACCTCGATTTCACTTTGCTTGATGCGGGACATCTTGAGAACAATTTTCTCGCCAGAGTATTTCAAGAAGTGGCTGACTGGGTTTATGAACAAACCGGTTTGGTGCTACCGCCGGAAGCTCGCAAAGTAGATGTCTTTACCAACAGCCGAGGAGGCAAGTCTGCGGAAGGTCGCATTGGCTATCGCGGACCGCTCGGGCGTGCAGGTGACGTGCCGCGCATCAAGCTTGACTTGACCAGCGATGAACGCGTGGTGCTCGATGCGGATCGACGATCAATACACCACCCCTATTCGGATTCTCCTTTAGGCGGGTTGCATGTGACCACGTATTGCTTCGAAGAAGTATTCGCTGAAAAGGTCAGAGCGCTTGCCGAAAGACTACGGCCTCGCGACCTCTATGATGTGGTTCATCTCCATCGTCGGCACGAGCTTCAGCCAGACCGCGCTGAAGTTATTGCTACTCTAAGAAACAAGTGTGAGTTCAAGCAAATTCCTGTACCGACATTGGAGTCGATACAAAACTCGCCACTTGTGCAGGAGCTTCAAACTTCGTGGCAACAAATGCTCGGCCACCAACTCCCAGAGCTTCCGCCATTCGACGATTTTTGGCAGGAATTATCACAAGTATTTGCATGGTTACTGGAGGAAGAAGAGTTGGTCCAGCTTCCGGCAATGGTCATCCCCGCTGCAGGTGCAATCGATGTTCAATGGCGACCCCCGAGCATGGCCACGTCATGGCGTTCATTTGGAACGTCTGCGCCGCTTGAAGTCGTGCGTTTCGCAGCCTCGAATCGATTGCGTGTTGACCTTGAATATCGCGACGAGGCGGGCAGGCAGAGCACGCGTCGCATCGAACCCTACTCGCTGCGTCGGTCAAGCGCTGGCAACATTCTTCTGTTTGCAACGAAAGCGGATACGGGTGAGTCGCGTTCCTACCGGATTGATAGAATTGTTGGAGCAAAGGCAACGCGTGAATCATTCGTGCCGAAATTCGAGATTGAATTGACCGGAGCTGGCACGATGTCAATACCGAAGGTTGAGCGAACTGCGACGTCATTCAACCGCAGAAGTACAAAGGCGAGAACTGGTAGAGCATCATCTTCTTATGGACAGCCAAAGTACGTGTTTCGTTGTCCTGTATGTCGAAAGACATTCAAGCGGTCCACTTATGATGCGTCGTTAAACCCACATAAAGGCAAGAATGGCTGGCCGTGTATGGGGAGCGTCGGGACCTATGTGAGAACAGAATATTAAAATACGGCGTTATCTCTGCTATCGTCCAAGAGCGCTGGGATTACTACAATGTGCTCCATGGCAAGCGGGATGTTATATGGCGATTCCATTGAGCAGTTGATGTGAATGTTAGATGGTTTTAAGGGTCCGATTGGACCGCTATAAATAAGTTGCCCATATGAAGAACAGAATTAATACATGAGCCCCACTGATATCGTCCAAAAACTCTGGAATTACTGCAACGTGCTTCGCGACGATGGCATGTCATACGGCGACTATGTTGAGCAGTTGACCTACCTGTTATTTCTGAAGATGGCAGATGAACGCACCAAGCTACCTTATTCGCAAGAAAGCGTGGTGCCAAAAAAATGGTCGTGGCCAGAGTTAGTGAAGCTCGACGGTGATCAGCTGTTTGATCACTACCGGCACTTGCTGGAAGCTTTGGGCAATAAATCTGGTTTGCTTGGACTTATTTTTAATAAGGCACAAAACAAGTTTCAAGACCCGGTCAAGTTGCGCAGATTGGTAGTTGATTTGATCGACAAGGAAGAATGGGTGTCAATGAGCGCCGATGTAAAAGGCGATGCCTATGAAGGATTGTTGGAAAAGAACGCGCAAGACACCAAGTCCGGTGCGGGGCAATACTTCACGCCGCGCCCGTTAATTCACGGTATTGTCGATGTCATGGCGCCAAAGCCCGGAGAAACGATTTGCGATCCCGCCTGTGGTACAGGTGGCTTTCTGCTCTCCGCACACGACTATGTGGTGGATCACCATACACATCTTGATAAAAGACAATTGAAAGCACTGAAGCAAGAAACTTTCAAGGGTTACGAACTGGTACAGGCCACTGCACGACTGTGCGCAATGAACATGCTGTTGCATGGCATTGGCAGTCAGGACTTTGAGCCGATTGAAGTGACTGATTCGTTGGCGGCCGATCCCGGTGAACGATTTAATCTTGTGTTGACCAATCCACCCTTCGGTAAAAAGAGCAGTACCACCATCATTGGGGAAGAAGGCAAAGTCAGTAAGGAACGCGATACGATTGAACGCAGCGATTTCTGGACGACCACATCTAACAAGCAGCTCAACTTTATCCAACATGTAAAAACATTACTTGCGCAGAATGGTCGTGCTGCGGTGGTTGTGCCAGACAATGTGCTTTTTGAAGGCGGCGCAGGCGAAACCATTCGCCGAAAATTGTTGCATGAATGCGATGTGCATACTTTGCTTCGCCTGCCGACGGGCTTGTTCTATGCCCAAGGCGTGAAGGCAAATGTGTTGTTCTTCGACAAGAAGCCCGCTAGCGAAAAACCGTGGACCAAGAAGCTCTGGATATATGATCTGCGCACCAACATGCATTTTACGCTGAAGACAAATCCTTTAAAGCGTGAAGATCTTGATGAGTTTGTGAAATGCTACAACCCTGCAAACCGACACACGCGCAAGGCTACATGGTCCGATAAGAACCCGGATGGCCGTTGGCGTGCATATGAATACGATGAACTTGTCAACCGTGACAAAGCATCACTTGATATCTTCTGGCTAAAAGATGAATCGCTATCTGAATCCGACAACTTGCCGCCGCCAGATGTGATCGCGGCAGAGATTGTTGAAGATTTGGAAGCAGCATTGGAGCAATTTAGAGAAATCGTTGGGGATTTGAAATCGGCTGTTGAGTAATGAAGCTTTGTCAGGAGGGAACAAATGAATAGCTGGAAAGTTGTTTGGCGGACATATCACGAGTCAGGAAGCCGTCGGAAAGTGTTGTGGGAGATGGTGAGCCATTCGTCTATATGGAGTCGAATTTACGTTGGTTTATTGTCTGCCCTGTTTCTCATAGGAATTGTTCTGTACGTCATAAGCAGTACCACAGCAACTAACTTTGGATACCTTATTGCTACGATCGCCTCTGAAGTAGCGTTATTATTTAAGGTGGACTCAATGAAAAAGGATTTGGTTTTGAATGAATATGGAGATTCAGAAGAGATGCATGCTCCGCCGGAGTCCGACCGATTCCGAGATACGCGATACCTAATGTTCAAGCACCGACTTGAGAAGGCGGGTATAAAAAGCACTCAGGTTTCGAGTTGTTTCGAACTTGTTACTATTCAAATTGATATGGCTCAAACCAATGACCAGCCATACAGGAAATTCTTAAGTTACTCTTTAGGTCTCGTATCGGGCGTGGTGACGGCACTTTGGCACGATCGTGGCAGAACGGAACTGATATACACCGCTATTCTAATTCTCGCCATTGCTTTGTTCGTAACGTTTATATTGTCGATATTTCCCTCAAAGCTTGAGCGTTTGAAAGAGATGAAGTACTTCATGACTCTATATTGCCGCAAGACTGCGCTAAAAGAAGTGGCCAGCTAATTGTGGTAAGGTCAGGTGAAATATCCGTGGGGGCGGGGACATTCTGAATATTTAGAGTTTTGAAGGAATGACGAATGAATATTGCATTGCTTATCGATTGTGAAAACGCCAAAGCCGTAACAATAGATAGTATTCTGAGTGAGTTGGCGCAGAAGGGAACGACCAACATTCGTCGTGCTTATGGCGATTGGATCATTAAAGAGGTGCGCGAGAATTGGCATCCAAGAAAGGAGCGATTCACACCGGCCATTTTATCGAAGTGGTTGCACTGGATGCGAGAGTGTCATCTGATTCCGCTTGGTATAGGTCCCTACACAATTCATCAGATCTCTTTTCAGTTGCGTGGCCAGTTAACGCAGGGATAAGTATTCTATCCTTCACCCAGACAGGAAAATTCATATAGGAGATCGACGATGGGCTCACCTGCTGGATATGTATTGTGTCTTTCGAATGAAAGAATAGATGCGTTCAGCGAACGAAGGGATGAACGCAGGTTTGCGGAACCAGTCGAAGAATTTGCTCACAGCAGGCACTTACCCCTGGTTTGTTTTATATCTGCGATAAGCGGGCAAATCACTCACATATCACAAGGAAGAAGAGGGATGATGGCAGGAGATGACCTGCGGCGCCTTAACCTTGTAGACATATATACGCTTCATGAATCTGTGCCCATAGAGACCATCATCGGTCGGGCGCCAAAGAGAGTGCAAAAGAGGTTACGCAAAGCACTGGAAGAAGGAGGTTTGCTGACACCAACGAGCTTTCAGGCTTTACTTGAAAGGATGATCAAAGAGAGACCGGACACGGCGGATTACCTTAAAAAATATAGCGAACTGAGCAGGCAAAGGATTGCTCGATTACCAACTCCAGTAAAGGCAAATTTGGCTGAACAAAAGGAAGCTGTGGCTACGGCCCTCTCAATTTCCGACATTGATCGACATGCGCTACAGTTTTGGAGACTACCTGAAGAGGGGGCGCCAAAATCGTTCTTAGATGGACTGAGCCAAGTGAGAATGCGTGAAGATGCGATGATTGTGAATGATTTGTCGGTGTTACCTGGTTATGACCAGTTTAAGACATCCAAACACACATCTGTGGTTTTCGAAAATGAGAAAAGCAAGCTAACAGTTGTACTCGCAAATAGATTGCCTTTAGAGCAATTAACGGGCACTGATTTGATTTACTACAACGAGACTTTTAGTTGTTTTCTAATGGTTCAATACAAAGCCATGGAAATGGATGATGACGAGGAGATTTCGGAAGCGGTGTTCCGATTTCCCGAGGAACAGCTGACGGAAGAGATGCAAAGGATGGAGTCGTTGCTCGTGGAATTAAATAAATGTTCCTCCAATGATGTTGCAGATGGATTCCGTCTTTCGGAGAATCCGTTCTTTATAAAGTTTTGCCCGCGGATTGTTTTCGAGCCTGATAACGTCGGGTTGGTAAAAGGAATGTATTTGCCATTGAACTATTGGAAATTGCTTTCAAAGCACCCGAGTATGAACGGTCCAAAGGGTGGTAAGCGACTCTCATATAAAAACGTTAGAAGGTATTTTGATAACACCGAGTTTACAACTCTAGCTGGTGGAGGTTGGGTCGGAACAAACATCGACCAATCCGAAGTGCTTGGAGATGCCATTAGGAGTACATTGGAGTCGGGCCGAGCGGTGGTGCTTGCTGTTAATGAAGTTCGAGATCGACGTCATATAAAAGATGATGATCAAGACTAAAAATCACTGCATTAACTGAGGCGCAGCGTGCCGGACTTGAGTTATTGGACATTTGAGAATTGAAATGCGCTTCAACGGAACACTAACTGAGTGGAACGATGACCGCGGCTTCGGCTTTATCGAGCCCGCCGAAGGCGGAGAACGTGTGTTCTGCCATATCAAAGCATTCGATG
>CAYMSE010000425.1:0-5388 GCA_964392935.1 uncultured Oleiharenicola sp. | reverse complement strand
GATCACCGCCACCTCCTCCGGGTTCACCTTGGCCAGGATCTCCTGCAGCGCCGCGACCTGCGCGAGCGTGCCCTCGGCGCGGCCGGTGACGGAGTCGGCGAGGAAGCTCACGTCCTTCAGCCACACCACGCGCCGGCCGCCGAACATCGGCACGGTCTGCACGGCGTCGCGGAAGCGGTTCACCGCGGTCTCGACCTCGTCGACGTTGCCCGCGAGGCCGTTGACGAACTCGCGGCAGAAGTCGTCGGCCCCCGCCGCCGTCGCCACCGCCATGAAGCGTTCCTGGCCGAGGCGCCCGACGAGGAAGTCGTCGGCGCCGCAGATGAACGTGAAGGCGGGAGGCGTGGCCTTGGCCATGGCGCGGGATTTGCCCATGAAACGCGGGAAAGCGCACGCCGATTTTTTCGGCCGGCGGCGGCGCGGCCAGGCTCTTCGCCGCGCGCGGTTCGTGGCCCGCGCCACGACCGGGTAGCCTTCGCCCGCGTTGCGGGCTCAGGATGACGGACCGGCGGAGCGGTCCGTCAGTTCGCCTGCGGGGCGGCGATGCGCTGCGATTCCTTCAGGACCTCGCGCCGGAGCCAGTCGATGGCGTCGTTGACCGCCCGCTGCTTCACCGCGGAGCGCGGTCCCGGATAGCTCAGTTTCTTGGCCCAGTCGCCGCCGGGGGCGTGCAGGCCGATGTACATCGTGCCGACCGGATTCTCGCCGCCGCCGCCGCAGGGGCCGCCGAAGCCGGTCACCGCGAGGCCGTAGTCGGCGCCGAGCTTCTCGGCCACGCCGCTCGCCATCGCGACGGCGCACTCCGGGCTGACCGAGCCGTGCTGCTCGAGCAGGCACTCCGGGCACTCCAGCATCAGCATCTTCGCGTCCTTGCTGTAGCTGACGATGCCGCCGAGGAAAAACTTACACGCGCCGGTGAGGTCCGCGAAGCTGTTGGACAGCATGCCGCCCGTCGCCGCCTCGGCCACCGCCAGGGTGCGGCCCTGCAGCCGCAGCTGGTCGGCGACGACCTGCGCGAGCGTGTCGTGGCCGAAGCACATGAGGTTCTCGCCCAGGAGCGCGGCGCACTCGCTCGCGATGCTCCGCAGCTTTTCCATCGGGTAGCGGCCGTCGGGCGAGCTGATGCGGCAGTCGACCTGGCCCTGGTGCGCGCAGAATGCGATGCCGAGCCCGGGATTCCGGCTGAACGTGCACTGGAACATCGTCTCCAGCGCCGATTCGCCGATGCCGATGGAGCGGATCTGGATGTACGCCTCCTGCCCCGCCAGCTTGCCGCGCTCGGCGAGCCGCGGGATCACCTGCTCGGTGAACATCGGCTGCAGCTCGTTGGGCGGCCCGGGCAGCATCACGAGGATCCGGCCGTCCTGCTCGACCCAGAGGCCCGGCGCCGTGCCGTTGGCGTTGGGGAGCACCTCGCCGCGCTCGAAGCGCCAGGCCTGCTTGAGATTGTTCGTCGTCGGCACGCGCTGGAACTTCGCGAAGCGCGCGCGGATGGCCTCCTCGATCTTCGGCTCGAAGACCAGCTTCTGCCCGAGCACCTCGGCCACGGCCTCGCGCGTGCGGTCGTCGCAGGTCGGGCCGAGCCCGCCGGTCGTGATCACGACGTCGGACCGCTGCCAGCTCTCCCGGAACTGCGCCGCGATGGCGTCGGCCTCGTCGGTCACGGTCACGTTGCGCTGGAGCAGCACGCCCCGGCGGCCGAGCTGGGCCCCGATCCAGGTCAGGTGCGAATTGGCCGTCAGCCCCAGCAGGAGCTCGTCACCGAGGGTGAGAAGTTCGAAGCGGGCGGAGGGAGGGGACGCACCATTGCGCGAAGGATCGTTTGCCTGGGAGGAAGCCATGAAGTTGACCGACGGGGCGGACCGTACCTCCTTTTGGGCAAAATGCCAGCATGGCGGCACGCTGATTATTAGCGGAACTGACGCCCACGCCGGGGCTGACTTTTGCCCGGTTTCGTGCTCCCTGTGCCGCGATGGCTGTCGACCTGAAGGAGAAAGTCCGGGCCCTGCCCGACACCCCCGGCGTCTACCTGATGAAGGACCGCCTCGGGCGCATCATCTACGTCGGCAAGGCCAAGAGCCTGAAGAAGCGCGTCTCCTCCTATTTCCAGAGCGGCCGCGCCCGGGCCCTGCGCCACCAGCCCAAGATCCGCACCCTGATCGAAATGATCGCGGACTTCGACACCATCGAGGTGAAGTCCGAGCCCGAGGCCCTGCTGCTCGAGGGCAAGCTGATCAAGCAGTGGCGGCCGCGCTACAACACCGACTTCACCGACGACAAGCGCTTCCTCCTCGTCCGCCTCAACCTCGACGAGGAGCTGCCGCGGTTCGCGCTCACCCGCTTCCGCAAGGACGACCGGTCACGGTACTTCGGGCCCTTCGCCCACTCCGGGCTCCTGCGGCGCACCCTCGCGTCGATGCGCAAGCAGTTCGGCGTGCTGCTCGGCGACACCCGCCCGGTGAAGCTCGGCGCCGGCCGCTACCGGCTCTACGACGATGTGCGCGCGGAGCTCTACGGCTGGCCCAACGAGGTCGACGCCGCCGAGTACCGCGCGCGCGTCGACCAGGCCTGCGATTTCCTCGAGGGCAAGAGCCGCGAGTGGCTCCAGGCCCTGCGCGAGGAGATGCAGGCGCGCGCCGCCCAGCAGGAGTTCGAGAAGGCCGCCGAGCTGCGCGACGTCGTGCTCGCGCTCGAGCGCACGCTGGCCAAGACCCGCAAGTTCACCCGCGACCTCACGCGGCTGCGGCCGGACGAGGAGGCGCTGCGCGCGCTGCAGGAGGCGCTCGGCCTCGAGTCGCTGCCGGAGCACATGGAGTGCTTCGACATCTCGCACATCAGCGGCACCTTCGTCGTCGCCTCGATGGTCCACTTCACGCACGGCCGGCCCGACAAGGACGAGTACCGCCGGTTCTCGATCAAGAGCTTCATCGGCAACGACGACTTCCGCGCCATGGAGGAGGTCGTCGGCCGCCGCTACCGCCGGCTGCTCGCGGAGAAAAAGCTGTTCCCCGACCTCGTCGTCATCGACGGCGGCCGCGGCCAGGTCGCGGCCGCGCTCAAGGCCTTCGTCGCGCTCGACGCCCCGCCCCCGGCCATGATCGGCCTCGCGAAGAAACAGGAGACGATCATCTTCCCCGACGCCCGCGCACCGCTCAACCTGCCGCTGGGCCACCCCGGCCTGAACCTGCTGCAGCGCCTGCGCGACGAGGCGCACCGGTTCGCCAACACCTACAACGCCGACCTGCGCTCGCGGAAGATCCGCGAGAGCATCCTCGACGACTTCGCCGGGCTCGGTGCGAAGCGGAAGGCCGCGCTGCTCGACCACTTCGGCTCGATTGAGAAGCTGCGCGCCGCGTCGGCGGACCAAATCGCCGAGGTCGCCGGCTTCGGCCCCAAGCTCGCCGCCGAGGTGCACGCCTTCCTCGCCGCCGCCAAGCCCACGAACGTGGTGCCGGATTGACCGCTCGGTCCTACCCGCCGCCTCGGTCAGCGGCCGGGATGCCGGTACCGCGCGTCGAACACCGTTTCCCAGCTCTGGCCGCCATCCTTGGACCAGGCGATGGTCTGGCGGACCGTGCCGTCCGGCAATCGCCACAGCGTCGTGCGGTCGAGCGCCGTGCCACCGTCGCGTCGCGGCACCATGCCCTCGAACTGCACTGCCTCGGCGGAAGGCGCCGGGACCTGCGCCTTCTCCTTCAGGTAGCCGCTGTCCGTGACCCAGACCTGCTTCCAGCGTTTTTCGGGATGGGAATAGTAGAACCAGCTCTTGCCTTCCCGGCCGTCGGTTTCGGTCCAGTGCTCGATCAGGGCGGCACCCTTGAGCACCGACTCGATGCGATTGCGCCCCTCCGGTGCGTCGGTCTTGTAGTCCGTCACGACCCATTCCCCGAGCCAGAAATCCAATTGGTGATCGACGGGCAGGTCGGGCGGCGGAGTGCCGGCCCCGGCCGCCTGCGCGGCGCAGCCGCAGACCAAGCCCAGGAGGTTTCGCCATCGCGTGCTCATCAGTCCTGACCCCTGCAAGTCCCGCCACGCGACGGCAAGCCCTCCGCGACGATCCCCCACCCGGGCGCGCCGGGCTGCAGCCCGGCTAGTTTTTCAACCGCGTGATCCAGTGGATCGCGCGGTGCGGCAGCAGCCAGCGGAGCAGCAGGAAGATCTTCGCGTGAAAGGGGCCGTTGTAGCGGGGCGCGGGGTCGTCGCTGGTCAACGCCCGCTCGACGAGGCGCGCGATGTCGTCCGGCACCCCGGCGACGCG
Organism: uncultured Oleiharenicola sp.; assembly: GCA_964392935.1. Lineage (GTDB taxonomy): Bacteria > Verrucomicrobiota > Verrucomicrobiia > Opitutales > Opitutaceae > Lacunisphaera. Next base: position 1,130 of record CAYMSE010000425.1, on the reverse strand, counting down.
GCGCATCGTCGCGGTGTTCGCGCTGTAGCCCTGGTAGAACGGCGCGTAGGCGCCGGCGTTCGCCGCCACCGTCGCCGAGGCCGCGTTCGCCGCGTCGACGAATTCCGTGATGATGAAGCCCGGGCGCACGAGCGTCACGCGCACGCCGAACGGGCGCAGCTCGCCGCGCAGGCCGTCGGTCAGCGCCTCGAGGGCGTGCTTGGTGGAATCGTACACGCTCGAGAGCGGGCGCGCGATCTTCCCGGCCACGGAGCCGATGTTGACGATGCAGCCGGCGCGGCGCGCGCGCATCTCCGGCAACACGAGCTGCGTGAGCGCAACCAGCGAGAAGACGTTGGTCTCGAAATTCCGGCGGATCAGGTCGACGGGGACCATCTCGACCGGGCCGCGCGTGCCGTAGCCGGCATTGTTCACGAGCGCGTCGATGCGGCCGAACTTCGCCCGCGCCGCGTCGATCAGCCGGCGGCGATCCGCCTCGACGGTCACGTCGCCGGCGACGCCCAGCACGCGCGCTCCCGTCGGGTCGAGCTCGCGCGCCAGCGCCGCGAGGCGCTCCGCCCGCCGCGCCGACAGCACGACGCAGGCGCCGCCGCGCGCGAGCCGGCGCGCAATCGCCTCGCCGATGCCGGCGGAGGCGCCGGTGACAATGACCACCTGGTCGGCGAGACGGGGCATGGCGGGAACCTCAGCGGCGTTTCAGCCAGCGGTCGGCAAAGTCAAGGTACTGCTCCCAGTCGTACGCGGTGATGTCGTGCGGACCGGGCCGGATGTGGTAGCGCACGGCGTCACCGACGGGCGTCGAGACGGCGGGCATGGTCTCCGCCTCGACGCCGCGCCGGCCGAGCAGCGCGTACACCGGGCCGGCCGCCTGGGCCGACAGGAACTCGCCGCGCGGATCGGCCCAGCGGTCGCCCTCGGCGGAGGCCACGTAGAGCGGACGCGGCGCGATCAGGGCGAGCAGTTCGTGCTGGTCGACGGGCAGATCGGCCTCGCGATCGTTATATTGGCGGAAATTGCGCGCGAACCAGTGAGGGAAGCGGCCGTTGATGTCCGCGACGGTCTCGCCAAACACGCGCGGGCTCAGCGCGGCGCCGCCGCAGCCGGACTCGTTGGAGATCACGAGGGCGAAC
>CAYMSE010000424.1:0-3328 GCA_964392935.1 uncultured Oleiharenicola sp. | reverse complement strand
CGCGTTGCGGGACTCCGGGGCCCATCTTGGCTGGGTCTACGGGCCGGTCTTTCCGCTGTTTTATTTGCCAGCGGGTCTCACGGACAACCCGACGCTCGGCCTCATGCTCGCGAGTGTCGGCAACGCCGGGACGATCCTGCTGCCCGTCTTCCTGCTGCTGCGGCGGGCGACGGGCGGTCGCCAGCCGGAACTGTCCCTGCTCATGATCGTCGCGGGTGCGCTCCTGCTGGCCAATCCGGTCACGCGCGGGGCGTTCCTGTTCATGCATGTCGACGCGCTCGCCATGGGCTGGGCCGTGGTGGCGGGGCTGGCGTTGCACGCCGCCGCCGAGCGCGGTTGGAAACCCGGCCTGCCGCTCGCGGCCCTGGCTGTCGCGCTCTCGGTCGCGTCCAAACAGGTGTCGATCGTGCTGTTGCCGGCAACCTGCGCGTGGTTGTGGCGCGAGGGCCATGCGCGCCTGCTGGGGCGTTGGTTGTTCTGGCTCGCGGTGGTCTGCGCCGGCCTGGCCGCGCTGTTCTTCCGGCTTTTCGGCGCTGAGGGCATGCTTTTCAACGCGTGGCTGCTGTTCTCCCGCATGCCGTGGCAGGGCGGCTGGGAGATTGTCGGACGCAATCTGCGCGAATTGCTGCTCTCCGCCTGGCCGTGGTTCGGGGCGGCGGCGCTGGGCTGGGTGGCGTGGCGGCGAAGCGGGGCCGCGCCCTTGCCGCAGGGGCCGGGTGCATTGGCGCGCTTTCTCCTCTGGCTGGCGCTCTTCCAGCTGCCGCTGGGCGTGACGGCATCGCTCGTGGTCGACGCAGCGTTGAATTCGATCCACGCGATGAACTACCTCCTGCTCGCCGGGTTGGTCGTGGCCGGGGCGGCGCTCGCGGCTGAGACGCCGGGGCGGGCCGGATTGCGCAAGATGTCATGTGTCATCGCCGTGCTGGGGCTCCTGGCCACCGTGCCGCCGGCTGTCACGAGTGGTACGGTCTGGCTACCGTATCGCGGGCAAGAGGACCTGATCAGGTTGGCGGAGCAGCACCGCGGCCGCATCTACCTGCCGTGGAACCCGCTGACGACGGTAATCACCGAGCGGAAAATCTATCCGTTCGACGAGGCGTTGCACTACCTGTGGCTCGCGCGCCTCGAGCCGCCGGTGGCGGCCATCCGCGCGGCGATACCGTCGGACCCGATCGTCATTTACCAGGAGCCGGCGCAATCGCACTTCGCCACGCGGTATCTGGACAAGCCGCCGGCGCCCAAGGCGGAGCGTTAGGCACGAGCGCGCGACCGCCAAGCAACCTGGCGCCCGTGGGCGGCGTCAAGCGCCGCCCCTACAGGGGGGAGAACGAACCTTCTAGTGTCGGCGCCAGCGACCGCGCATGAGTCCGCCGCCTTGCGGGCGGGGCGGATGGGTGGGACGCGGTGCGGGGGCCGGGCCGGTGCCGGGCTGGGCGGGCTTCGGGGCGCCGGCAGCCTGCGGGGCACGCTGGGCATCGCGGTGCCGGTCGCCGTGGGAGTGCGGGCGGTGATGTCCGTGCTGGATCGCGCGCGGGTCGACGTAACGCGGGGGATTCGCGGGCCCGATGGTCGGCGGTGAATGGTAGTCGAAACCCTCGAGCTTGAGCTGCGGCACGCGCTGGCCGATGAAGCGCTCGATGGCCTTGATCTCGCCGGCCTGGTCGGGCGTCGTGAGCGTGAAGGCGTCGCCGACGGCCATGGCCCGGCCGGTGCGGCCGATGCGGTGGACATAGTCCTCGGGGTTGGCGGGAATGTCGTAGTTGATGACGTGCGACACGCCGGCGACGTCGATGCCGCGGGCGGCAATGTCGGTGGCGACCATCACCTCGTACTTGCCGGACTTGAAGCCCTCGAGCGCCTCGACGCGCTGGTTCTGCGAACGGTTGGCGTGGAGCACGGCGACGGAGTGGTTCGCGGCCTTGAGCTTGCGCGCGATCTTGTCCGCCCCGTGCTTGGTGCGGGAAAACACGATGCAGCTCTGGAAGTCGGTCTTGGCGAGCAGCGCGACGAGCAGGTCGAACTTCTTCAGCTGCGACACCGGGTAGAACGCGTGCGTCACCGACTCGTTGACCGTGCGCGCGACGCCGATCTCGACGCGGGTCGGGTTGCGCAGGGCGAAGCGTGCGACGTCCTCGATCTCGGGCGGCACGGTGGCGGAGAAGAACAGCGTCTGGCGCTCGCGCGGGCACAGGCCGATGATCTTCTTCACGTCCTTGACGAAGCCCATGTCGAGCATGCGGTCGACCTCGTCGAGGATGAGAATCTTGAGGTGGTCGAGGCGCAGGGTCCGTTCCTGCAGAAAATCCATCAGGCGGCCGGGCGTCGCGATGACGATGTCGGTGCCGGCCTGGATCTCGCTGCGCTGGCGGCCGTAGCCGACGCCGCCGTGGACGACGGTGGCGCGGAGGTCGGTGAAGCGGCCGAAGTCGCGGAACGCGGTCTCGACCTGGGCGGCGAGCTCGCGGGTCGGCTCGAGCACGAGCACGCGCGGGCCGCGGGGCTCGTGCTTGCCGAGGCGGGCCAGCACGGGCAGGGCGAAGGCGGCGGTCTTGCCGGTGCCGGTCTGGGCGGAACCGATGAGGTCGCCGCCACCGAGCACGACGGGAATGGCCCGCAGCTGGATGGGCGTGGGATCGGTGTAGCCCATGGCTTTCACACCGTTGAGCAGGGCGGGCGGCAGCCCGAGCGTGGCAAATGGCATAGCGGGTCATTACCCGGGGTTTCGCGGCCCGAGGCGAGGTAAATCGCCGGCTGCCGATCACGCGGGTTGCGCCGGATTGCTCCGTCGGGTGTGCAGTGCCAGCCACGCCTCCGCGGCCGCCTGGTCGAGGAAAACCTCGAGGAGGACGCCGCGGTTGGTGGCGACGACCTTGCCGATGCGCTGGCGGTCGGCTTGGTCGGGCCGGACCAGCACCGCGAGGTGGTGTCCAGCGAGGTAGCGTCCGGCCAGTTCGCCGAGCTGGTAGCGCTCGATGAAACCGGTCGGCGGCGGCACCGCGCGAAAGTCGATCAGGGTGGCCTTCGGGCGCTGCGCCTCGATCACCCCGGCGATCTGCCGGATCGTCGGCTCCATCTTCAGCAGGATGTCGCCGTTGCGCAGCCGGATGGTGAGGCAACCGTCGATGAGTTCATGGTCGAGGCTGGGCAGGCTGCTCACGGTGCGAGCATGCGGCCGCGGCGCGCAAGCGCGAGCGGGAAAGCCGCGCCAATCCCGACCTCAACCTTCCGCCACCAGACGGTAGCCGATGCCGGCTTCGGTCCTCAGGAGCCGCGGGGTGTGCGGGTCGGCCTCCAGTTTCTGGCGGAGGTGCGTCATGTGCACGCGGAG
>CAYMSE010000423.1:0-7087 GCA_964392935.1 uncultured Oleiharenicola sp. | reverse complement strand
GGGGTCCATCTGCATCACCTGCTGCGGGTTGAGCCCGTTGTTGATCAGCACGGCGATGTTCGGGTCAGCCGCCGCACCAGCACCCTGCGGGGGTGCAGCAGGCGGAGGGGAGGGGGCAGCCGGGACCGCAGGGGGGGCCGGGGTTGCGTTCATCCCCGCCCAGGGATCGTGCGCGGGCGGAGCAGTCGGCCCAGGGGCCGCCGCAGTCGCCGGGCGTACCGCAGCACGGAACTTCTTCTGCTGGTGCGCCTGCCACCAAGGGGTGGACTGTGCCACCGCGTTGGCGTCCTCGGTCGCGTCCCGCAGAATCCATGCCTCGTTACCTCCGGCCGTCGGTACCTGGTCGAGCCAGCCGAGGGTGTACGCCCCGACTCCGTCGTCCCGTCCCACGCTGCGGGCGAGGTTGCCGAACAGCTTGGCGTTGTCGTAGAACTCCGGCATCTGTGTTGCCGGGTCGATGCGGTCGACGACGACAATGTCGCAGTCGGCCGCGCTGGACTCGCCCTTGGACGTCTTGACGAGATCCTGGTATCCCTTGCAGAACACCAGGAGCAGCGAGCCCTTGTAGGCGTGGGTGTCGAACTTGTCACCCTGCCCGCCCGGTTGACGGAACGGGTTGTCTGTCACTTGCCCTCCTTGAGCAGTTTTTCGATCTCGTCGGCATAGAACCGACGGTGGCCGCCGAGAGTCGTGACGTGACCCAGCTTGCCGTTCTTCGCCCAGCGAGCGACGGTCTTCACGTCGACTCGAAAGCGTCGCGCAACTTCGCCGGGCGTCAGCAACACCCGCTCAGTTTCGGCCATTACACTTACCTCCTTCCGAGGTGGCCGCGCCCTTCATGTAGTAAGGGCAGTAACGGCAATCCGAGTTGTCGATGGGGAAGTCATACGCCCCCTTGGCGACTCCGGCCGGTGCCTCGAAGAGTTCGTCTCCGATGCGCTCCACCCGGTCTAGTGCTTCCCTCGCTATGTCCGGCCGGTACTTCTCGTACCAGACGTACAAGTCGTTGAGGCTGGAGCCCTCGCGGGGAAGTCCGACGATTGCCACGCCTGATACTTCCTCACCGGCGAGCTTTGCGCCATATGCGTACGTGTGAGCTTGGACACGGTACGTTCGGGAAGGGCCCTCAGTCCGCAGCTTGTTGAGCGACCAGCCGCCCATGACCTTCCAGTCGGCCACCAGCATCAGCGTTCGGTCGACCAGGTCCGAAGTACCCTTTGGGCAGTAGCGATTTGGGAAGGTGAGCTTGACCTCGGGGGCGTAACGTCCGCTACCCGCATCAGCCCACACGAGCATGTCTTCAAGGCCAGCGTGGACACACGTTCCGACGAACGCTGCCCAGTTGTCCCCCCCAGGGTTGACAGCCGGGAGCCGCAGCAGGGACATCGCAATACGGCGGTCGCAAGGTGTCCCAATCTCCGACGGACCCAACGTCGACTGCTGGCTACGCTCTTGGCGATTCGAGTACGCATGGAACATCTCCTTGATGCGTGACGCGATTTCGAGCGCTTCGGGACCCATCGGGACAACTGGCTTGGTTTCGCGGACTCCTGTGCGGCCAGGGGCGCGGAGCGTTGCCGCTTGTGCTTCATTCGTCGGCTGCCTGAACATCGGGGCCTGGTTCGCCTTCGCGTCCGCCATCGGGGTCACGTAGCTGTCCACGCCTGGGATCGTCTCTGTCGACGAAGAGGTGGAGTGGCCGGTTTCCGATGGGTGGTCCCCATCGGTCGACTTCGTCGAAGAGGTCGCAGACGGCGCACTCTTGGTGGCTTGGTCGCCTTCCCATGACGGGGGCACCTCCGGCGGTAGGGGGACGTCACTGACCCTTCGGCGTGCCATGCTGGCAATCACATCCCTTGCAGTCGCGGTGAGTCGGTACGGGGTAGCTGCCGCTGCCATCGCAGCGAGGGTGCCCGCCTTCCTCGTACGGCTTCTCCACCCGGTGCGGGTACAGTCGGCCGTTGTCATGGGTGGACACGTCGGTCCGGCCGCACCTGCCGCACCCGAGGGGCACGGACACCTTGCCGTCGGCAGCGTCGGCGCACGGCTTGCAGATCATCTGATCCTCTTTCTCAGCGCGTCGGTTGCGGGCGGTTTCTGGAGATACCGGATCGCTCGGGCGAAGAACTCCCAAGAGTCACGGGCATGACCGAGCATGTCGTTGCACGGACGGCAGAGGAGACCACGGACGCAGTATCCACAACTGACGCCTCCACTACAGCACTTGTGGTCATGGTCGACGCTGAGCTTTCGCGTCGCCCCGTTCGCACGCTGGCAGATGGCGCATACGCCGTTCTGGGCCTCATAGAGTTTACCGTAGTCCCCTTCATCGAGACCGTACTGCCGCTGTACGTACGTGGCGTGTGCGGCTTGCTTGGCACCCTTCCGGTACTTCCGCCAGTGGGTGGCACATCGTGGTCCCCGATGGGGGGCCGGACGGTAAGTCTCGACCCCCTCGCGGACGCAGTCCTTGCAGATGCGCTTGCCCTCGGCCTGAGCCTTAGAGATTGGTGGTATCGAAGCCACGGGCGTCCAGCTCTCGAAGGCAGTTCAGGGATGCTTCCCGGAACGCGCGGCGCAGGGCGAGGAGTTCGCCGACGTCACGGTTCCGGGCGTCCCCCTTGCGCCTCCGGGCTATCCCCTCGCCCAGGACGTGCAGTGAGCTGAACGGACTGAACTTGACGTTGACCTCCGCGACGGTCGTATCCCCGTCGCTCAGGACATTGATCTCGTATGCCGTCGTGCTCGTCAGTTCTGCGGGTCGTCGTGTCATCTTTCCACTTCTCTCGCGGGTCCATATATCCGGGACGGGGGGCCGAGCACAACACACACCAGTCGCACTCAATTACCTTCGACGGAGCGCCGATTGACGAGTTCCACAGGTGCGCGCACATGGGCGGCCCCCGTTCCGTATCACTCGTACTTGATCTGAATGGTGGGCTTGCTCGTCTCGAACTGCGCCCAGACGTCGGGCCGTTCGCTCTTGAGTCGCTTCTGGTCGAGCCCCCGCCAGGTGCCGATCTTCGTGGACAGTACGGGGGTGCCGTCCTCGGCCTGCGCGGTGACCGGCTTCGGGGAGTCGTCGCCCTCGACGTAACCGAGGTGGGCCAGCAGCTCGCCCTTGATCGACTTCTCTTCCTGCTCCCACCGGGCGCGCGCCAGCTTGGCGGCGTCGTATCGGCGCAGCAGCTCCGACAGTACGGTGTCTGCCTTGACTACATGCTCGCTCATCGTGGTATGCCTCACTGCGAGTTGGTTGGGTTAGTCCCGGATCTCGTCGACGAATTCCGGCAGTTGGTGATGCCGCACCGCGTCCTGGGCCTTCGGGCCGCCGACGACGGAGATCACAGCCTCCAGGTCGGCTTCCTCGCGGAGCGCGTCCACGGCGTCCTTGAGCGGCTGAATACGGCGGGGGTTGTTGCTGTAGGTGTCCACGGTGATCATCTCTCTCTGCTGTCGTTGTTGTGGACGGTAGTGGTCTGTAGTGGTCCCCCGGTGCTGCGACCCGGTAACCGCGCCCTCGAATCACGGTGCCGGGGAGACTGCCGGGGGACCTCCCCGAAACGCCCTGAGCCTGCCAGACAGAGCCTTTCGGGGGACCCCGCAGGGAAGGGTAGCGAGTCCACCCTGCGAGGGGCTTAGCAGGGCCAGGAGGGGGGGTTCCTGGCCCATTCCCGCCCGGACCCGGATGGGTAGGTCGACGGACGGGGCTAAGAGACGGGGGGCAGAGCACCCAGGACCAATTTGGTGCGCGGGTCCCATAGTGGGTGTCTTACTGGGGTAGGAAGGCCCCATACCCCCCGCCCGGCTCTCAGTGGTCTAGTCGACGTGCGCCCAGGTTCGGCGGGCGAGGATGTCCGCCATGCTGGGGGAACTGATCCCGTACTTCCGGGCGAGGGCCGCGATGGTCCACTTCCGGTGTCCGTTCTTGAGCCGCACGTCGTAGCTCTTGCGCGCCTGCCGCACCTTCGCCGGGGTCATCTTGGCGGAGTGATGGCGGGTGCCCTTGTAGGTGGTGGCTTCGTAGATCCTGCTGCCGTAGTGAACCATTCTGGTGTCCTTCATCGGTGCGGGTGAACCGGCCCCGGTATCGTGCGGGTTGAGTGTCCAGCTCCCCCAATTCGAGGGACCGGGGCCGGGGTTGTGCGGGGGGTGGGGAGAGGTCCAGTAACCCCACCCCCCAGTCTTGTGGGTCAGGACGCCAGCGCGAGGATCTTATCCAGCGCCTGCGCGTCCGCTTCCTCGATCTTGCCGTTGAGGGCCTTGGTGTAGTTGCGCTCGGGACGGTTGCCGACCCGGACGGTTCCCGCGTGCTGGCCGTAGGTGTTCACGGCCTGCCATGCGGCGAAGCCGGTGTTCGCCCAGGGGGTGACGCGAGCGTCGGAGTTCCAGTAGCGGGTAAGGGTCTCCCGCTTCTTCTCGGCCATGGTGATTCCGCGCGGCTTCATCTCCGGCGTGATCGGGGCCAGTTGCTCGGTGAGGGCCTTGAACTGCCGGTCAGTGAAGTCGAGTTCGCACAGTCGCTGCACCTCGGCCTCGAAGTCCTCCGCGACCGCGTGAACCAGTCCCAGCGCCTCGCGCACGGTCCCCAGCTTCGCCATGCTGCGGGCAGTGCTCTTGATCTTGAACTGCTCGGTCCGCTCTCCCACTGCGGCGCGCATCGTGTTGTCGCAGACGACGTGCGTAACGCCAGTCTTGTACGTCGTGGCGAACTTCCCGTTCAGGGAAGAGAACGCGTTGACGAACGGGCGGAAGGCGACGCCCTCGCGGGTGGTGATCGTTTCCGGCATCTCGACCTGGATGCAGCAAACCGCGCCGTTCTCCAGCAGGACAGCCGAGCCGATGTTGAGGCTGGAGTCCAAGATCCCTTCGACGTTGGTGAGCAGCCACTCGTCGTAGTTGTGGATCATGTAGCCCGGACGGAAGATCCCGAGACGGGAGCCGTCGTCAGAGCGGATGATCACCTGGTCGTCGGTCTGGTACCGGCGTCCGTCGTGCGTGTACTCCAGCGGCACGGAGACGGGTTCCCAGTTGAGCAGACGGCGGCGCACGTCCTCGATGGGGACGGGGCCGACATAGTGGTTGTCGTCACCGGCCCGGTAGTGCCATGCGTTGCCGCGCTTCTCGGTGTAGCCGATCAAGGTGTACTTGCTCAGCCACTCACGGGTTTCGAGGGACATCTCAACTCCTGCTATGCGTCAGGTGGTTGGGGCAGTATCGGGTGATTCTGCCTCCAACACCCTCCGGGCCGAGAAGGTTAGGGGCTATACCCACCCGGAGGATGCTGGAGATAGAGGATCACCGCCTAGTACGGGAGCGTCTTACCGCTCGGGGTCCGGAGGTCAAGGGGGGCAGGCTGGCGACGCTTCGCCTTCCGCTGCTCCTTGATCCTTTCCTTCCGTGCTATCCGTTCGGCCGGGGGTTCCGGCCACTCAGTGCTTCCCATGATCAGTGCCTCACCTTCGGGCGGTGGCCGGTACCGGCCAGAGACTCGATCTGCACTACCCAGGTCACTGCCTGGACAACCTGGGGGAGTTCGCCCAGACGGCGGGCGGCCTCCCGGTAAGCGTGCGCCAGGGTGGCGTAACGCCGCTTGTTGGACAGTCCCCGGTCGGCGTTGCCGTAGACCTCACCAACGGCGATGTCGTGGGCGTGCCGGTCGATAACGACCGCGTCGGGGTCCGTGGGGTCGACGATGCACCGGTAGAAGTTGCCGGTCTTCGCCGCCATCGGGAGAACCGTTTCGGGGTCCTCGCCGTTCATGATCCGCTCGGCCTTCCCGAGTGCGTCGCGCACATGCCCGGAGAATTCGCCGGTCTCGAAGCAACGGGACGCCAGCTTGACGTTGGTTTCCCATGCCTTGTTGGCAGACAGTGCCGCGATAACTCCCGCTCCCGCCTTGACGTTTCCCTCGCTCATCATCTCTGCGAGCTGGTGAGCAGTGGGGTACCAGTCGTAACCGCGCTGCTGCTGCGAGGAGTTGGCGGAACGGTAGACAGAGATGATGTTCTCGACGTACCGCTCATTCGTCTCGTCGTTGGCGGTGGTGGGGATCATCACTGCACCTTCTTCATGCTTCCTGTGTCGAACGCGATGCGCTCTTCGGGTCGGAGATCTTCGCTGTCGTGCACTGCCGTGCGCCGATCAACTTCCTCTTGTGAGAGAGTCCGCTGATCCCGCAGGTACTCTGCGAGTGTCATTGGATCTTCACCCCTTTTGGAGTTTTTCGGATCTTGCGGGGCTTCCGTCCCGTTCGTTCTGCTCACAACGTTGCGCCTCCCGGACCCCTGCTGTCAACAGGTCTGGCCAAGATTTTTTCTATGTTGAGCAACGCCAGTAAGAACCGCAGGTCAGGGCCATGATCGTGTCATATGCCGGAAAAAATCCCCGAAGATTCTTGCGCTGGCAGGGTTGGAGTGGGCATCGTGGGACACACGGAACCGGACAAGCACCGCAACCCGATCAAAGGGATACAATGGATACGCTCGAACCAGGGCCGGACTACTTCGGTCGCTGGTTGGACCTGACAATGGCAAACCGAGAGATCAAGGGCCGCACGCTTGCGAAGCGACTGCGCGTTCATGATTCTGCCGTCAGCCGCTGGCGAGGTGGCCAGGGGGTACCTGCCCTGCCCTCCTTGCAGCAGCTCGCCCAGGTTCTCGACGTGGATGCGATCCGACTTGCAGTTACCGCCGGTCTACTGTCGGGGGAGCAACTAGGGGTCAAGCCACTGCCGTTGCCAGAACCAACCGCACAACGCAACGCAGTCAAAGACCAGTTGAGCCGCATACGCGGACTGACCAAAAACGAACGTCAACGCCTGCTCCAGGTGTATGACGAGATGGGACAGGAGATGACATGAAGGAGAGTAAGCCGAAGCCGATCTCTGGCGTATGCGACCAGACAGGGGAGATGGTGCCTGAGCATGTCCGCCGCCCCCTTGCCACTACCGCTATGTACGGCGGATGGCTTGGCGGGCTGGCCATGTTCATCTACGCGGTGTTCAACTTCGATCCCTCGAAGGGGGAGTTCGCGCCGCAGTGGGTCAGCTTCTCGTTCTTCCTGCTGCTGTTCACGGCGGTTGCCG
>CAYMSE010000422.1:0-11195 GCA_964392935.1 uncultured Oleiharenicola sp. | reverse complement strand
GGCTCGGCCTTGATCTCCGGCCATTCCATCTCGCGCCAGAGCCAGAGATTCTCCGCGGTCGCACCCATGTTGCGCCCGATCACGACCGCCCCGCCCTCGCGCTTGAGCGAGAAGCCCGCGGCCGCGAGCCGCGCCGGTTGGTCCGCGAAGCGCTGCTCCACCGCGGTGATCGTCGCCGCGAGCCGGGCCTCCAGGTCCGCGAGGTTCACCTCGCCCAGGGTCGCCACCGACACGCGATGGCTCGCGGGATCGAGCCGCACGGCGCCCACGGCAGGCTGTTCGCACAGGAAGCGGACCAGGTCGTCGGTCCAGTTTTCGGGGGGAGCGGCGGACGCTTTCACGGCGCGAGGCTAGACGGGCACGCGGGCGGCGCAAATTGAATTGCGCCACCGGCACCAGCAGAACTGATTCGCCGGATGATTGGGCTTAATGACGAGGGCGGTGCCCCCCGGCCGACCCGGCTCCGGGAACTCGCGCGGACGATCTTCTCCGACGCGGGCACGCTGTGCGACGCCCTGAAGCTCGAGCACCGCCCGGAGCAGGAGCAGATGGCGAACACCGTCGCCGCCGCGCTCGCCGCGGACGAGCCCCTGCTTTTCGAGGCCGGCACGGGCGTCGGCAAGAGCCTCGCGTACCTCGTGCCGGGGATCATCCACGCCGTGGACCAAGGCCGGCAACTCATCGTCTCGACCCACACGATCTCGCTGCAGGAGCAGATCGAGCGGAAGGACCTACCGCTGTGCCGGCGCCTGTTCAAGGCGGACCCGGCCGGGGCGCCCTACGCCGAGTTCCGCTCCACCGTGCTGGTCGGCAAGGGCAACTACCTCTGCCCGACCCGGCTCGGCCACGCGCTCGCGGACCGCGCGAGTCTCTTCGCGGACGCGGACTACGAGGAGCTCCAACGCATTGCGGCCTGGGCCGAGAAGACCGACACCGGCCTCCGGCATGAACTGAAGCCGCCGCCGCGGCCCGAGGTCTGGGACGCGATCAACGCCGACTCCTCCGCCTGCTCCCGCAAGCACTGCGACTGCGAGAAGTGCCACTACCAGCGCGCCCGCGCCCGGCTGCGCACGGCGCAGGTCGTGATCGTCAATCACGCGCTGCTGTTCGCGCTCATCAACGCGGGCGGTGCCCGCGCGCCGGGCGCCGCCGACGCCCGCGGCGTGCTCTTTCCGGACGATTTCCTCGTGCTCGACGAGGCGCACACGGTGCCGGAAGTGGCGACGGAGAACTTCGGCCTTTCCCTCAGCAGCTACGGCGTCGACCGCGCGCTGAAGTACCTCTACAATCCGAAGACCAAGCGCGGCCTGCTCCGCAAGCTCGGCGGTCCCGAGGGCCCGCAACTCGTGCTCGACACGCTGGACGCGTCGAAGCAGTTCTTCGACTTCATCGCCAACCGCCTGCTCGACCAGAGGCCCATCGTGCGCGTGCGCGACGCGGACGTCGCCGAGCCGGTCCTGGACGGCCCGCTCGGGGCGCTGCACCGGCTGCTCGGCAAGCTCGCCGACCGCGCGCCGGAAGGCCGCGAGCACGACGAGCTGCAGGAGCAGAAGGAACGGATCAAGGGCCTGCAGGCCGGCCTTGTCGAATGGCTCACGCTGGGCGACAAGGGCCACGTCTACTGGTGCGAGCGGGGCGGCCGGAAGCAGACCATCGTCACCCTGCGCAGCGCGCCGATCGATGTCGCGCCCGAATTGCGCCGGCACCTGTTCGGCTGCCAGACGAGCGTGGTCTGCACCAGCGCGACCCTCGCGATGGGCGGCAGCATCGAGCCGTTCGCCACGCGCATCGGCGCCGAGGGCGCGCAGGCGGTCGCAGTGAGATCGCCGTTCGATTTCGAGCGGAACATGCGGGTCTACGTCGCCGCCGACGTGCCGCTGCCCTCCCCGCAGGAGGCCCGCCTCGCGGTCGACGCCCTCACCGACTACATTCGCTTCTGCACCGCGGCGGTTCACGGCGGTTCGCTCGTGCTGTTCACGAGTTACACCGACATGCGCGCCGTCGCCGCCGCGCTGGAGCCCGAATGGCGCCAGGCGGGACGTCCGTTCCTCCTCCAGGGCGCCGATCTTTCGCGCACGGAACTGACGCAGCAGATGCGCAGCCTGGGCAACGCCGTGTTGTTCGGCACCGACAGCTTCTGGACCGGCGTGGACGTCCCCGGCGCGGCGCTCTCGCAGGTGATCATCACGCGATTGCCGTTCGATCCCCCCACCCACCCTATCACCGAGGCGCGGTGCGACCACATCCGGGACGCGGGTGGCAACCCCTTCAACGAGCTCACGCTGCCCGACGCCCTCATCAAGTTCCGCCAGGGCGTCGGCCGGCTCATCCGCAACAAGACCGACCGCGGATTGGTGACCATTCTTGACGCCCGGGTGCTCGCCAAAACCTACGGACGGGAGTTTTTGGCGAGTTTGCCCACCTCGGAATACGAGCGGATCGACCGGGAAAACCGCGAGCGTGCTTTTCGGCCTTTCCCTTGAACGAAAAGCTGCCACTAGTCTTCCGGTCCTCTCAATGAAGTTCGTCTCTTTCGCCCAATCCGACATCGGCCGCGTCCGTCCCGAAAACGAGGACAGCTACCTCTGCAACGACACCCTGGGCATCTATGCCGTGGCGGACGGCATCGGCGGGCTTCCCGCCGGGGCCCAGGCCAGCATGCTCGCTGTCACCACGTTGCAGAAGATCGTGAGCGAGCATGCCACCGGCCAGAAGCTGAACTACGAGCGGATCCTCACCGAGATCAACGACCAGGTTTTCAAGCTGGGCCGCCAGTTGAGCCCGCAATTCGGCATCGGTTCGACCCTCACCTTTGCCCACGTCGTGGGCGTGAAGCTGCATTTCGGCCACGTCGGCGATTCCACGGCGCTGCGGTACCGCGCCAAGGCGCTGCACCAGCTCACCACCGACCACACCATTGAGAACGAGCTGAAGGCCCGCGCGGCGCGCGGCGAGCCCTTCGGCCTGCTGATGGAGAACCGCAACGCGCTCACCCGCTGCATCGGCCAGCCCCCGCCGCTCGAGCCCGACTGCTTCGCGCACACCGTGTTGCCGCAGGACCGCTATCTCCTGTGCAGCGACGGCATCACCCGCTTCCTGGCCCCCGAGGAAATCGCCGCGGTGCTCGCGGAGTCCGCCTCGCCCGAGATCGCAGTCAAGGCCCTGATCGACCGCGCCAACGAGCGCGGCGGCATGGACAACTCGACCGGCGTCGCGCTCTTCTTCGAATAAGCCGGTCCGCGGCGCGCCGTCATGTCGCGTTCCCAGCAATTCGCCGCCCTGGTGGCGCAGCAGCCGGACAACGAGCTCTTCCGTTTCAGCCTCGCCCAGGCGCTCGTCGCCGAGCAGCGCGCCGCCGAGGCCGTGCCGCACTTCGAGGCCTGCGCCCGCCGGAAGGCGGATTGGATGATGCCGCGCATCCTCCTGGGGAAAGCGCTGCTCAGCCTCGGCCGCCGCGCCGAGGCCCGGCCCTGGTTGGAAGCCGCCCTGCAACTGGCCGTCGACCAGAACCACGAGGAGCCGGAACGCGAACTGCGCGCGCTGCTGGCGGAGCTTTGAGACGTGGCGGATCCGGGGAGCGCGGAGGGGCTGTCGGATTTCCGACGATTCCTTGGGTGAAAACACGTACGGCTCCGCGGTGCTGCCGACTTGCCGCCGGCCGGCCGTTGCCCGAGGACTCTGCGCGCCCCGCACAACCGCATCCTCCGCCATGTCATTCCGTTCCTGCCCTGCCTTCCTCGTCACGCTCCTGTTCGCCACGGTCCTCCGTGTTTCCGGCACGCCACTGCTCTACTACACTCCGGCCCTCACCAGCAATGGCCTCGGCCAGCCGACGTCGAACGACTTCACGCAGGCGGTGAAGAACGCCTTCGGGGCCGCGAACGTCCTCCAGGTCGCGAGCTTCGACAACACCGCGAGCTTCGCCGACGCCTCGGCGCTTTTCGTCAATGCCCGCAATGGCACCGACACGCTGTCCGCCCAGGAGCGCAACAATCTCCTCAATTTCATCAATGCGGGCGGCGCGGTCTTCTTCGTCGGCGAACACACCGGCTGGCAGGCGTGGGACGATTCCTTCCTCTCGCTCTTCGGCAGCTCCGCCACCACGTGGGGCACCGCGGTGCAGGCGGCCGTCGTCACCTCAGCCGGACAGGCCGCCGGCTTCCCTTCCGGCCAGATCAACGTTTCCAGCGCGGGCAGCATCTCGGGCAGCGCCGGCACCGCGCTGTACGTCAACGCGCTCGGGCGTCCGCTGGCCTCGGCCTTCGGCCCGGACGGCAACGCCATCGCGTTCCTCGATACCAACGCATTTTCCAGCAACGCGGGTCGCAACTTCTACGAGGGCGTCGCCGGCTGGATGTTCAACACCGCGAGCGAATACGATCAGACGAAAACCGCCGCCACCGTGCCCGACCTCGGCGCCGGCGCCGCGCTGCCCCTCGCGCTCGGGGCCATTCTTCTGGCCGGCCGGCGTCCGCGACGCCGCGTCAATCCCACAAAGGCGCCGGATAGCGTTTCGCCGCGACCAGCGATGTGATCGCCGCCTGCGCTGCGGCAAGATCCTCGCGGAATGTCAGGCCGAACCAGGCATCGGCGGAACGCTGGAGCGCGACCCGGGCGAGGCCGCGCTCATTGAGGCCGCTGACTACGGTGGGCAGGTAGATCTCAGCCTTTGGATCCTGGCCGCGCGCCGCGAGGAAGCGGTGGAATTCGTTCGAGAGTTGGGGAAAGATCGCCGGCGTGAAGCCCCAGAAATTCATCGAAACGATCTCGTCCCCGGTGAGCAGCTGGACGGAGCCAGTCGCGTCGCGGTAACGGGCCCCGCTCGGCGCCTTCTCGATCTGCGTGATCTCCGTGATGCTCCGCAGCCGCCCGCCGCCGTCGGTGGTGCAAACGCCGCGCGACACGGCGCCGTGCTCCGAGAGCGTCTGGTTCAGCGGATAGCCCACGAGCGCGTAGTCCGCCGAACGGGCGAAATGCTCCGCCAGCGTGCGGTAGGCCGAGGCGCCGTAGAAGTCGTCCGCATTGATCACCGCGAACGGCCCGCGCACCGCGTCGCGCGCCACCAGCGTCGCGTGCGCCGTGCCCCACGGCTTGGTGCGCGCCGGCGCAACGAATCCGGCGGGCACGCCGGCGCTCGGCTCCTGGAAAACATAGTGCACGTCCATGCGCCGCTCGAGGCGGCGGCCGATGGTGGCACGGAAGTCGGCCTCGATGTCGCGGCGGATGACCAGCACCAGGCGGCCGAAGCCAGCGCGCAGCGCGTCGAAGGCCGAGTACTCGATGATGAGCTCCCCGTGCGGGCCGACGGGCTGCACCTGCTTCACGCCGCCGAAGCGGCTGCCCATGCCGGCGGCGAGCACTACGAGGTCGTAGGAGGGAGTAACCACGGCCACGACGGAAGAGACGGAACCCCGGTCCGCCAAACAAAAAGCCGCGGCAGCGAGGCCGCGGCTTGGACGAAATTGGTGCCAGGGGCCGGGATTGAACCGGCGACCAAAGGCTTATGAGTCCTCTGCTCTACCACTGAGCTACCCTGGCGAAAGGGACGCGCAAGAAGTCACAGTTTTGGGCCGAAATCCACAAGATTTTTCTCCCCCGGCCGAGCTCCCCGCCCCCTAGAGGTCGTCGGGGCCCAGCCAGCGGAAGTAGCGGACTTCGAATCTCCGGCCGAACCCGGGCAACGGAGCGCCGGTCCGCTGGACGATGGCCTCGCACCACGCCACCGCCTCCACCTTGTTTTCGTCCACGGCATTGCGCGCGTTGCCGAAGGCCCGGACGCGAAAGGTGTCCGACCGCGTCGTCAGCCACGGGCGCATGACGGCGGCGAAATCGGACGGCGTGCCGCCGCTCGCGTTCAACGCCTCGGCCAAGGCGGCGCTGTTCAGGAAGTCATCGACGGTGCGGTAAGGCGTGCCCGACGGCTTGTTGGCCATCGGGTCGCCCGCCGGGATTTCATCGCGCAGGACGGGGCCGAAGAGGGTCGGCGCGAGTGCGTCCGCGTCGGCGGGCCGCCAGCGATTGTAGGTCGCCGCGATGCCGCGCCAGAACCGGACCGAGGTGGAGTTCACGTTGAGCAGCCCGGCGACCGTCGCGCCGCCCGCATCCACCCTTTCATGCGTCACGGTCAATGCATGGAGATTCGATTGCAGCTGACCTGGCGTCAGCACCGGGTTCGGCGCGAGAGCCAGTTGGGCATACGCGATTACGCGCGCCAGATTCGGATTCAGCGGATCGAGCGCCGGCACGATCTCGTCGATGGCATGGACCCCGCCGGTCACGGCGGCTGACCCCGGTGCGATCACGGCGCTGAGCTTCACGCCCTCGTCCCCGACCCACCACGCCACGCTGCCCAGGCGCACAGGGCCGCCGGGCGCATCGACCAGCACAGGGAGCGCGAGCGTCCGCACGTGTTCCTTGTCGGTGCCGTCGGCGCCCAAGGCACCATCGCCGAGGATTTCGCACGCCTCCACTCCGCCGAGTGCGGGAATCGCCGCGCCGGTCGCCCCCGAAGCGAGCCAGCCACGAAAATCGCCGCCCGCGCCCCACACCCCGCACCAATGCCGGGCCGGGTTGCCCGCGCCGGCCGGGATTCCGGTGATGCCGCCCATGCCGGTGAGAACGTCATCCTCGCCGGCCAGCCGCTGCAGCTCCGCGACCGCCGCATCCAATCCGAGCAGGGCGTGCTGTTGCGCCCGCAGTTGTGCCACCCCGGTGTACGCCATGTCCGCGCCCGCACGATTCAGCGCACCCAACCCGAGCACCACGAGCACGAGGGTCGAAAGCAACGCCAGCGTCAGCACCAGCGCGAAGGCCTGTCGTTCCGGCTTCACGACCGCGGGCGCCCGACCTCAATTCGGCGCACGAACACGCGGGAATGCGCCATTGCCACCGACCACCACCACTCCGCATCGCTCGCAATCGCCGGGGGACGGGCGACCGCGCCGGATTCGAGTGCCTCGAGCGCGGTCGCACCGTCGGGATCGAGAATCCTAACCATGACATCCACCGCATCCGGTGGGCGCGAATCGGCCGCGCTGCCGTCGCCGGTGGCATGGTGGCTGGTGTCAGCCGCGGAAGCCGGAAAGAGCCGGACCAGGGCGCCGGTCGCATCCCGCGCGTACAGCCAGCAGCCGAAATCAATCACGTTTGCCGCCAGCAGATTGGCGTGGCTCGGATTCGTCACGTTGCGCGCCAGGCGGTAGGCGGTGGAGAGCGCACCGGACGGTGTGTTGCTCGCACTGCCGTAGGCTGCGGCGGTGACCTCGTACCCGGCGTTGAAGGTTTCCGTCGCACTAACCGCCGAACGGTACAGGCCATACCGGATCGGCGCCGGGTTGGCGGCCACGGGATTGCCCGTGACCGGACGCCGCACGACCTGGTAGGAAATTGCGACCGGCAATCCGCCACCGGACTCGACGTTGGTGGCGATGAATCGCAACCAAACGCCCGACAGGCCGAATCGCGCTGCCGCGACACTCACTTGTCCCGCGTCGTCGGGCGGAGGGAGCGGGCGCAAGCCTTCCACCCCACCCGTCTTGCCGGGCCCCGGACCGAATCTCCAGCCGTGGTTGGCCAGTCCCGCGGGCGCATCGACAATGTCCGCGGCGAAGCAAATCTCGCCGCCCCGTGGCGAAGCGAGCGACTGGAGATCCCTTTCCAACAGGTCGAAGACCTGATGCGCGGCAATCGTCGCTCCCTGCTCCGCCTGCTGCTGAGTCCAGAGGCGCAGCGCGTGCATCGCCGCAGCGGTCATCATCCCGCAAAGCACCGCGGTCACCGTGAGGGCGACTAGCAGCTCCAGCAGCGTGAATGCCCGGCGATCGCTCGGAGTCATCGGACCACGGAGCAAACAAACGTTACGTGATGGTCCAGGTTCCCGATTGCGGGCCCGGTCGAACCCGGCAATCGGTACGGCCATGAAACGCGAACCTGCAAAGCCAGCAGGGCGCGCGTCGGATCGTATTGCAGCGCTCCGCCGGGGAATCGCCAACATTCGATCAGGAAATACCGATCCGACTCCGCCAGCAGCCCGGACTCCGGCGGCGAGTAGTCCCGCGACTGCACCACCGCGCCGTTCTGGTCGGCAACGAACGCGAGGCCGTCAATCGGACTCGCGGCGGCAACTGGAAGCGCGGCGGCGAAGGCATCGAAGTCTCCCGCCGCAACCCGCTTGAGTTCGGACGACAGGGCCCCGGGCAGATGACGCACGACAAAGAGGTCGCGATGTTCGCGGGCTCGTACGGACAATCCCGACAGCAAACCCAGCACGACGGCGATGCCCGCGACAAATATCCCCGTCGCGATCACCACCTCAATCAGCGCGAACGAGCGCGGACGGCCCTGTGTCGGTTCAGAACGCATCGCGGCTGTTCAGCTGGGCGGGAACACCGTAAGCGCTGAGAAGTATGCCCCGGACCGCCTGAGGGTTCGTCAGGGTGATCGGCGGCTGGTCCGTCGCAAACGTGCCGGGCGTTCGAACGAGGCCGGGCGCAAGGATGATCGAGCCTTTGGGCGGCAGGCCGCCGGCGAGGGATGCCAGCGTGCCGTTGGGCGTGAAAGCGGCGCCGGTCCACGGCTGCGCCGCGGTGTCGCCCTCCAGTGCCCCGACAAGCGATTGACCGGAGAACAGATCCGAGGCGAGCTCGGCGGTCGGATCGGACGGACGCTTCCACGCTGCAATGTCCGCAACCAAACCCGCGAGCGAGGACGGCGCGATGTAGACGCCCGCCGGCAATCGCACCGTCTGCACGGTGTCCCAATCCGCCGGGCTGGCCCCGGGCTGGCGGGCGAGTTGCAGGGCGGCAAACCGCAGGAATCGATCGGGGCGGGTCACGTCCACGTTTACCAGCAGCCGCGCCTTCCGGCCCGTGGCGGCCGATTTCACCCGCGCCGCGGTGATCAGATCGCTGAGCAAGGCCTGACCCGATTGCAGCGCGACAGACTTCCCGCCGTCGCCCAACCCCTGGAGCAGGTACGACGCCAGCACCGCGACCAGGCTTGTCACCACGAGGAGCTCCAAGAGCGTGAAGGCAGGGCCTTCCCGCGGTGTCGGACCGCGCTTCATTTCCAGCTCGCGATGAACTCCGGATTCGCCGGCGAACCGCCCGGCAAGGGAGCGTAGAAGACCACGCCAGCTCGGATCCCCGCGGCGGGAAAATCGTCCGCGGACGGTGCGTAACCGGCCGGTTGCGGGAGCTCCGGGAAGTCGGAACCTGCTCGGATCACCCCGTCGAGATCGCGATCCACCAATACTGCGATCGCCGTACCGTCGAAACCGTCGCGCAACAGCCCGGCGTCCGTGAAATCCGCGGTGACGAACGACGCGAAGGATGCGGCCTTCCGGTTCTGCGCGGCCGCCGCACTGCCCACGGTGAGTGCCGCGCCATCCCGCCGTCGTCCCGCCAACACGTCGTGGAAGGGATGGTCCGACGAGGTGACACCTCCGTTCACCAGGTTGCTTGCGTCGAAGGCCGGATAGTATCCGTACTCCGAGCGAAACGCCTCGATCGCGGCGGTCCACTGGGCGAACTGCGCCTTGGTCCTTGCCCGGGCCGCGGCCCGGCGCACCGCGCCGAAGCTGGGAAACAGGAGCGCGGAAAGGACGCCGATGATTGCCATGACACACAGCAATTCCAGCAGCGTGAAGCCCGGCTTCGGCCTAGGGTGCGGCGAGAACATTGTCGGAGTCGAACGCACCGGCGACCAAGGCGAAACCGCCCGCCTGAAGCGTTTCCGTGCCCGCACCGTCCGCGCCCAGCGAATACAAGACGTAGCGCGGATTCGTCCAGGCCGCCTCGGCGCGGAACGCGTAGCGGTAAGCATTGCCCCACGGGTCAAGCAGCTCGGCTCCGGCGTCCGTGAAGGGGTCGCGCGAGACTTGAAACCGCGAGAGGTCGAGGAACGACGGCAGCGCCACGTGGTTGCCCAGCGGTCCGCGCCGGCCGATGAGGCTTTGCAGCAGCGCGGCGGCCGACGCCGTGCGCGGGTAGTCGCCCGTCTCGATGCGGTAGCGATCGAGCGCGCACGAAAGTGCCTCCAATTCCGCCCGGGCCCGGAGCGTGCGGCTTTCCGCCATGGCCCGCCGCCCGGCGCCCAGGGCCAGGCCACCCAGTCCGGCCATCAGCAGGAGCACCACCAGCATCTCGAGCAGGGTGAAGCCAGGTGCCGTTCGCCGCGCGCGGGACGCGCCGGGTCGCGGCGAGATTCTCCGGATGAAACCGTTCACGCGCCGAGCTCAAGGCCTGAGCCCGGCGGCGGGGAGGAAAAATCCGTTACTCTTCCGTTTGCAGCGTGGCGATGACCGAGAAATCCTCGAGCGTCGTCGTGTCGCCCTTCACCGTGCCGGAGGTCGCCAGCTCCTTGAGGAGGCGGCGCATGATCTTTCCGGAACGGGTCTTGGGCAGGCCGGCGGCGAACCGGATGACGTCGGGCTTCGCGAGCGAGCCGATCTCCTTGCCGACGTGCGCGCGGAGGACCTCCTTGAGCTCTTCGGCGGGCGTCTGCCCGGCCTTGAGGGTGACGAACACGACGAGGGACTGGCCCTTGAGTTCGTCGGGGCGTCCGACTGCCGCGGCTTCGGCCACGGCGGGATGCGACACCCGCGCGCTCTCCACCTCGGCCGTGCCGATGCGGTGGCCGGAGACATTGAGCACGTCGTCGATGCGGCCGACGATCCAGAAGTAGCCGTCCTTGTCCTGGCGCGCGCCGTCGCCAGTGAAGTAGTAATCCGGATGATCCGGGAACTCGCTGAAGTACGCCTTGCGGAAGCGGTCGTCATCGCCCCAGAGCGTGCGCAGCATGGAGGGCCAGGGCTGCACGATCGCGAGCTTGCCGCCGGAATTGCGGGGCACCTCGTTGCCGTGCTCGTCGAGCACCTTCGGCTTCACGCCGAAGAACGGCA
Organism: uncultured Oleiharenicola sp.; assembly: GCA_964392935.1. Lineage (GTDB taxonomy): Bacteria > Verrucomicrobiota > Verrucomicrobiia > Opitutales > Opitutaceae > Lacunisphaera. The sequence continues at coordinate 295 of CAYMSE010000422.1, read as the reverse complement.
GCGTGGCGGAGCCGGGCTTGGTCGGCGTCACGCCCGGGAGCGGCGTGATCATGATCGAGCCGGTCTCCGTCTGCCACCAGGTGTCGACGATCGGGCAGCGTTTCTTGCCGATCATCTTGTGGTACCACATCCACGCCTCGGGATTGATGGGCTCGCCCACCGAGCCCAGCAGGCGGAGCGAATCAAGGCGGTGCCGGAGAACGTAATTGTCGCCCCAACGCATGAAGGCGCGGATGGCCGTCGGCGCGGTGTAGAGGATCGTGATGCCGTGGCGGTCGATCATCTGCCAGAAACG
>CAYMSE010000421.1:0-3933 GCA_964392935.1 uncultured Oleiharenicola sp. | reverse complement strand
AGGATCCCACGCAGGATCCGACCACACTCGCGGCCGAGGAGGTCGACCGGATGATGGACGAATGGTTTGGCGAGCTGCTCGGCGACAAGCTCCTCCCGCACGAGCGCATCGCCGTCGAGGGTCGCGTGGCGCTGCTGTTGTCGGACGGCGTGGACCGCTGGCCGTATTCCTTCCTCGACGAGCAGCAGGTGCCCCCGGCGTTCGCGGAGGAGATGAAACGCCGCTCGATCCAGGCCGGACCCGACATGACCATCTCGAGCATGGTGCCCCGCCAGATCGAGCTCGGCACCCTCACCGAGGTCGCGGGCCAGACGTTCGAGCAGATTGAAAAGTGGCCGATCCTGCGGGTCACGCTCCTGTGGGCGCTGTTCCTGTCCGTGCTCGCCCTGGTCTTCTACGCCACGCGCTGAGCCATGGCCGCCGCCTTCACCGTCGAGCAGGTGGACAAGTCGCGCGTGAGCCGCCGGCGCGCGACGTTCTTCAGCCTGATCTTCCTCCTGACCAGCCTCGCGGCGTGGTTCATGGCGGACCTGCTGTGGCAGGGGCCGTTCAACGTGGCGGACCTGCCGCTGCTGGTGCTCTTCACGATCCTCTTCGCCAACATCGCGACCGGCTTCTGCACCGCGGTGCTCGGCCTGTACGTCCTCAACCGCGGCGACTCGACGCGCATCACCCGCTCGATCGAGGGTGAGCCGCTGGAGCGGCTCCCGCTGGGCAGCACCGCGATCGTGATGCCGGTGTTCAACGAGGATCCCAGCCGCATCTTCGAGGGCGTCCGCGTGATCTATCGCTCGCTCCAGCAGACCGGGCGGCTCGACGAGTTCGATTTCTTCATCCTCAGCGATTCCAACGACCCGAACCGCTGGATTCAGGAGGAGGTCGCGTGGGCCGAGCTCTGCAAGCAGCTCGATGGCTTCGGCCGCATCTTCTACCGGAAGCGCCGGATCGCGATCAACAAGAAGAGCGGCAACGTCGCGGACTTCCTCCGGCGCTGGGGCGAGAGCTACCGTTACATGCTGGTGCTCGACGCCGACAGCATCATGACCGGCGAGTCGATCGTGCAGCTCGTGGCGATGATGGAGCGCAACCCGACGGTGGGCATCATCCAGACCGCGCCGCGCGTCATCAACGGCGTCACGCTCTACGCGCGGCTCCAGCAGTTCGCCAGCCGGCTGTACGGCCCGCTGTTCCTCGCCGGCCTGAACTACTGGCACCAGGGCGAGAGCAATTTCTGGGGGCACAACGCCGTCATCCGCGTCGCGCCGTTCATGCAGCACGCGTCGCTGCCGGAGCTGCCCGGGGCGGAGCCGTTCGGCGGCCGCATCCTCAGCCACGACTTCGTCGAGGCCGCGCTGATGCGGAAGGCCGGCTGGCGCGTGTGGCTGGCCTACGACCTCGAGGGCAGCTTCGAGGAGGGGCCGCCGACCCTGATCGACGCCGCCAAGCGCGACCGGCGGTGGTGCCAGGGCAACCTGCAGCACAGCTGGCTGTTGTCCGCGCCGGCCCTGCACCCGATCAACCGCTTCCACCTGTTCCAGGGCATCATGGGCTACCTGAGCTCGCCCATCTGGCTGCTCTTCATGCTCGTGAGCACGCTGCACCGGTTCAACGCCGTCGTGCTCGACCCGATGCGCAACTACACGGAGATCTTCGGCTACCTGGTGCCCGTGCCGGAGGCCATCGCGCTGTTCGCGCTCACGATGACGCTGATCTTCCTCCCGAAGTTCCTGAGCGTCGGCCTGGTGCTGAAGCACGGCCGCAGCGGCGCGTACGGCGGACCGGCGCGGCTCGTCCTCAGCACGGTGCTGGAGGTGGTCACCTCGGCGCTCCTCGCGCCGATCAACATGATGTTCCATGCGAAGTTCGTCGCCTACATCCTGCTCGGGCAGGGCGTGTCGTGGGTGACGCAGCAGCGGACGGCGAGCGACGATCCCGACTGGCGCGAGGCGATCATCACGCACTCGGGGCAGACGTTGTTCGGCCTGGTCTGGGGCGCATCGGCCTACGTGATCGCGCCGTCGTTCTTCTGGTGGCTGCTGCCGGTGTTGCTGGGCCTGGTGCTGTCCGCGCCGCTCTCGATTTTCCTCAGCCGCAACCGCCTCGGGCGCCGGGCCCGCGAGCTCGGGCTGTTCCTCACGCCCGACGAGACCGAGCCCGCGCCGGAGCTTGCGCTGCTCGAGCGCAACCTCGCCGAGTGCTACCAGCACATGCAGCCGATCCGCGAATTGCGGCGCGACTACGGCCTGATGCAGGCGATCCTCGACCCGTACGTCAACGCGGTGCATGTGTCGCTGCTGCGGCAGCGCCGGCCGGGGAACTACTCGGTGCGCCGCTATTTCGTCGAGCTGCGGCGCCGCCTGCTGGCGGAGGGGCCCGACAAGCTCACGACGCGCGAGAAGATGGCGCTGCTGCTCGACGCGGAGTCGATGAACTGGCTGCACGAGCAGCTGTGGAAGCAGCCGGCCGAGAAGCTCTCGCCGTGGTGGCGGCTGGCGATGCGCCAGTACAACGTGCTGACCGCGACGCCGGTCACCGCGCTCTACCGCTGACCGGGCTCACCGCACGTTGGCGTAGGCGTTCAGCAGCACGTCCTCGGCGTCGTTGGCGCGGCTGAAAAGGCGAAAGGCGGCGTTGGCTCCCGTCGCGGTGGAGCGCGGCGTGACGTGCAGGCGGAAGTGCCGTCCGGGCTCCACGGTCTCCAGGCGATAGGCGAAGGCGCCGCTCGTGCTCTGCACCTGCGTGACGACCAGCGTCACGCCGTCGGCCACCACCACGTCGACCACCTGCTCGGTGGCGGCGGCGCCGAGATTCCATTCCAGGCTGCGCGGGCTGAGGGTGGCGGTTTCCGGCACCTCCAGCGCGATCGTCAGCACCGTCGGCGCGGAACCCTCGTCGGTGCTGACCACGATGCTCCGTTGCAGGCTGCCGAAGCGGTCGCCGAGCGCGACGCGCACCTGGATGGCGCCGGCGGCGCCCGGGGCGATCGTCGGGGCGGTGACGGTGGCGGCCAGGCAGTCGCAGCTCGTGTCGACGCTCGTGACCGTCACCGGCGCGGTGCCGGCGTTGCGGTAGTCGAAGGAGAGTTCCGCGGACTTTTGCAGCGGGGCGGCGCGGTAGGCCAGGTGCTGCGTCTTCCATTCCAGCGCGGGCGCGCGGGCGGCGAGCAGCGCCATCAGCAGCAGGAACGGGAGTCGGGCGGGGGACATGGGCACGCCGGCGCGGGGTCGGGCGTGCTCAACGGAACTGCTTCAGGGCGTCACCGACAAGGGCAAACTCGGCGCGGAGCGCCGGCAGCGTCGTGGTGGCGCCGGCAAAATCCCCGGCCTTACCTTGGTGCTCCATCGCCAAGGCGACGGCGACCAGGGCGGCCGCGCCGAAATTGCTCGAGCTGCCCTTGATGGTGTGGGCGGCGCGCGTCAGCAGCGGCGCGTCCTGGGCGGCGAGCGCTTGCTCCAGCTCGGCGATGCGGTCGGGAATGTCCTGGAGAAACATGTCGATGAGTTCGCGGAGGAACGCGGGGTCCTCGGGGTTGAGGTCGCGCAGGGCGCCGACCATTTGCGGATCGATGACTGAGGTGGCATTCATGGGATCAGGAGGCCCACTCAAAGGCCGTGTTTTGGTCGATTTCCTCGACGGTGGTGAGGCCGAGCAGCACCTTGCGCATGCCGTCATAGCGCAGGGAGCGGTAGCCGACGCGCGCGGCGGCGCGGGTGATTTCCTGCGCGCTCTTCCCCTCGGAGATCAGCTGGCGGATTTCCTCGGTGATGAGCACGAGCTCGTGGAAGGCGATGCGGCCCTTGTAGCCGGTGCCGCGGCAGTGGTTGCAGCCGCGGCCGCGGTAGAAGGGCACCTCGGTGAGTCCCTCCTCCTCGAAATAGCGGAGCAGCACCTCGCGGCTCGGGTAGTAGGCCTCCTTGCAGCGCTCGCAGATGC
>CAYMSE010000420.1:0-4222 GCA_964392935.1 uncultured Oleiharenicola sp. | reverse complement strand
CGTGGCTGTCTCAAGCACAGCGGCGTTCGTGCGCGTCTTCTCGCCACCTGTGAGTCGCTTCGTCTCGGCGACGACGCGGTCGAAGTCGCTCTCGAAGAGACGGTCCTGGACGATGCGGTACTTTTCGAACTCGCTCTCGGCGTGCGCGCGGGCGATTTCGGCGGTCACCTTGCCGGCGTCCTGCAGCACCTCGCGGTCGGTCGCAGCGAGGAAGCGGTTGAGGCGCGTCTCCCAGTCCTGCATCGTCATGGGGATCTTGCGCGTCGCCATGTCCTCGGCCACGTCGAGGTAGGCGTTCACCAGCCGTGTGAGTTGCGCGAGCTCCGACTCGGTGAGGTAGTTCTTGGCGACGACGATGTCGAACTTCTGGATCTTGCCGAGCGGCGCGTCGGTCCAGCTCGTGAGCCCCATGTGGTCCTTGTTCGCGTTGGCGCGGGCGACGATGACCTCGGCAGCGGTCTGCCTGTGGATGGCCCAGTGCAGCTTGTTCTGCACCGTAGCGAAGAAGCGCTTGGTCGCCTGCGCAGTCACGTCGTAGTCGACGGCGGTCGCGTAGATGTCGGTGATCTTCTGGTAGAACTTCCGCTCCGACAGCCGGATCTCGCGGACGCGCTGGAGCTGCTCTTCGAAGTAGCGATCGCTCAGGACGGAGCCGCCGCGCTTAAGGCGCTCGTCGTCCATCGCGAAGCCCTTGATGGTGAACTCCTCGACGACGCGCGTGGCCCACTTGCGGAACTGCACCGCGCGCTCGGAGTTGACCTTGTACCCGACGGCGATGATGGCCGAGAGGTTGTAGTGCTTGGTGTCGTAGGTCTTGCCGTCGGGGGCAGTAATTCGAAAATTTCGAATAACTGACTGCTCCTCCAGCTCGCTGTCCTCGAACACCTTCTTAAGGTGGTAGTTGATGGTCGGAACTTCGACGTCGTAGAGCTGCGCCATCATCTTCTGGCTCAGCCACACGTTCTCGTCGGCGTAGATCGCCTCGACGCCGCTCGCGCCGCTGGTCGCCACGAAGGTCAGGTACTCGGCTGCCGAGGAGCGGACAATGGAAGCGGGTGGCTTCTTCTTGCGGGTCATGGCAGGTGCCCCGCGAGACGGTCGAACACGAAGACGCCGCTGGCATCGTACTGGCCGAACAGTCGTCCCGTAGCGCCATCGCTCCACGCGTACAGCTCGTGCGTGCTACCTCGCGCGGGATCGCCCTTGAGCTTCTGGAACTTCCGCGACTTCGGCAGCGTGCGACCGTGGTCGACGTGCGCGCAGAACTCGTCGAGGGCCTCGTTCACCTGAACCTTCTGCGAAGCCTCCAGCCCGGAGAAGGCCCTCTGGACTGCGTCTGCCACGCGCACTTTGTTGGAGAGCGGCGGCAGGAGCTTCTCGGCGAACAACGTCGCGCGGTGTCGAGCCCAAGCGACGTCGCCGAGCACGCTCGTCGTCACCTTACCATCGACCTCCATGAGGAGTGAGTCGGGCGCGCCCTTGGCCGCGTCGGCGTTGACGGTGTAGTCGACGGCGCGCCGGCGAAAGATCATCGCGTGTTCGCGCAACTCCTCGAGCTCGGCGAGGCGCACCGGAAGCCGAGGGATCTCCATCAGCTCGGACGCGCCCTCGAAGAGGAAGACGCACCGATCGGCCGAGATCATCGCCAGCGTCTGGAGGTAGCCGTTCAGCGACTTGAAACCGCCCGTGAGGTTGAAGACCACGAACCAGCCCTGCTCACGGTAGGAGCGCACGACCTCTTCGAGCTGCCTCGTGAGATCGGCGAGCGCGGCACGAAACGAGGCGAGGTCGTTGGTGCGCAGGCCGCCTGCGCTCACGAGCGAGGTCTGGTTGCCCAGCGCTTTTTGAACCAGGTCTGCAGCCGCCTTGCCAAGCGCGGTGTCGGTGTGAACGAGCAGGTGGAACAGTTGCTTGGGCTTGTAGCGGTCGCGGACAGCACCGATGCCGTTCAGCTCCGCGCTCATCTTTCGCCGCGTGGGCTCGTCGGCTTTCTTCATCCGTTCGCGACGTTCATCCACGATCGACGTGAGGCGCGCGGTATCCACCTCGACGTCGTTCGCAACCTTCTTGAGCCAGGCGCCATCCTCCGTGCCCGCCCCGTTCGTGAGCAGGCTCGTGCCGCAGGTGGAGAGCAGCAGGAGCCGATCCGTCATGACCTAGCCTCGGCCAAGTCGGGGAAGGACGGCAGGCTTGCCACGTCGACGTTCGCGAGCGACAGCGCGGAGGCCCACAGCTTGTCGAAGACGGCGTCCGTCACGCGCTCGAAGCCGTGGGCAAGAATCGAGCGGTTGCGGGCGACGAGGGGGGACTTCGTCCCGCTCAGGCCAGCGTCCTGGAACTTCTTCCCGACCGGATCGCCGAAGGCGGCGAGCAGCGCGTAGTCGTCTTGGATGCCGAGCGCGACGACACCTTCATTCGTGCGCGCCGCCCACGTCGATCGGAGGGCTTCAGGGATCTTCACCAGCGGTACCTTCTCCGTGCTATCGATGCCGTGAGCCTCCTTGAGCGCGACCTGCGCGATGGCCTCGATGGCGCGGTAGAGCCGCGCGACAGCGTCGTCGAAGCGTCCCTCGTCCTTGCGCCGCTTCGCGTTCGCCAGCAGGTCGAGCACGTGATGATGGCTCGGCGGCTTGGCTGTGCAGAGCTCCTGCAGGTGCGCTGTCAGGCGCTCGACGGCTTCGACAATCTTGTTGCCTCGCTCCTGTCCGAGCACCGCGCGCAGGTTGTTTGCTGCCTTGACGACGTTGTCGAGCGCGGACTTTCCGCCTTTGTGGTCGAAACGGTCCCAGGCGTCGAGTCCTTTGGCGAGCTGCTCCAGGACCGCGAACTCGCTCTTTCGCTCCGCGCGATTTACGCGTTCCTTCGTCTTTCTGGCCAACGTCTCCGCCGAGAGAAAGGCGTGCTGGTCGAGCAGCACCACCAAGTCCTCGACGGCACGGTAGCCCAAGGCCTGCCATGGGTTCTCCTGGTGTACGACGCGTTCATGACCAGGCTCGACGATTCCGACGTTGCCCTTGGTCCGCGCACCACCAACGTATGAGAACACGCATGGCCACCGGCTCGCCTGCAGGCTGATTGCCGCTGACATGCACTTGGTGCCGCCAGTGAAGTCCACAACCACGTCAAAGTTTTCGCCTCGCTTGACCCATCTCTCAATATCGCCCGTCAAGCGCTGCAGCTCGGTCAAGCACAAGGCGAGGTTTTCGCCGTCGTTCAACTCGTGGATGTCATATCGGCCAGCGTCGAGCGGAAACTCTGCAGCCTTCGCCGCATTGACGATGCTGAGAACGCTCTTCCCGTCACGGACAGTGTCGTGCTCGATGCTTCCCTTGGTTTGAGCACTCGGAACGAACCAAACCTTGATGGGTCGCCAGTGGGTCAGCGCCTTGACGATCGGCTCAGGGCTGCCGCCCACGGTGCAGATCAGCAGCGTCGAGGGCCCTGGCATCACTTCTTCTCCTTCGTGACTCCGGCATCGGCGTCGCACAGGTAACGGAAGGCGCTCTCCTTGCCCTTCGCGATCTTCACCTCGACGGAGATCCGCTCGCCAGCCTTCTTGTCGGCGGGCACCTCGTTGCTGTTCTGCACGGGGCCTTCGAGACCAGTGCCTTCGTGGCGTGCCTTCCAGCCTCCCTTCTTCGTGCGCGCTTCGAGGAGCACGGCCTCGACTCGTGAGCCCGCACTCAGAGATACACGCCGTGTAGCGCTGGCGGGAGTGCCTGTCTCGCCTGCAGCCGTCCGCGCTTTGGGCTCGCCAACACGGCCATAGCCTGCGCTGGTCTTCCCTCCAACACCCCAGTGCTCAAGACCGTCACGCAGTAGCTTTTCGGCAAGCTCGGTCCACTCTGCCGGTCCAGAGAGCGCGATGAGTAGCCGCGCACCAGGCCGCACCGTCAGAAACGCGACGGGAACGGGGCTGTTGTAGTCGTTGGGGAAAGCGGCACCTGATGAGTCGTAGTAGCCCGGTTGGCCGGGCTTTCCCTGTTGATGAGGGGTGAGCACGTCGGCCACAAAGGGCTTGTTGTCGGCGAGGCTGTCGGGAACGTAGAGCGCGTCGTGGAACGTGACGAGGCCCGCTGCCGCGCCAGCCTCAAATCCGTTCTCGCGCATCGTCGCGTCTTCACGGGTGTCGGGCGCTCCGAACAGCGCGCGGTAGACCACGCCAGGTCCACGCTCGATGCGTCGGCGGTTCCAGGTCACGCCTTGGTAGTCGGCTCGTGCG
>CAYMSE010000419.1:0-2539 GCA_964392935.1 uncultured Oleiharenicola sp. | reverse complement strand
GGACCAGAAATGGATCACCGACAGCCGGTACGAGTACACGGGCCGCTCCGCCGCCTTCGGCAGGAAGTAGTACATGATGCCGAGGATCGGGGTGGTGAGGAAGAACGCCACGGCGTTGTGCCCGTACCACCACTGCACGAGCCCGTCCTGCACGCCGCCGAAGATCGGGTAGCTGTGCGTAAGCGAGGTCGGCAGCGACAGGTGGTTGACGATGTAGAGCATCGCCACGGTCACGATCGTCGCGATGTAGAACCAGATCGCGACGTAGAGGGACTTCTCGTTGCGCTTCGCCAGCGTCCAGAAGAAGTTCACCGCGAAGACGACCCAGATCACCGCGACGGCGACGTTGATGGGCCAGATGAGCTCGGCGTACTCCTTGCCGCGGGTCAGGCCGAGCGGCAGGGTGACCGCGGCGGCGACGATGATCAGCTGCCAGCCCCAGAAGTGGAGGCCGGACAGGAAGTCGCTCGCGAGCCGCGCCTTCACCAGGCGCTGGGTCGAGTAGTAGATGCCGGCGAACATCATGTTGCCGACGAACGCGAAGATCACCGCGTTGGTGTGCAGGGGGCGGAGACGCCCGAAGGTCAGCCACGACTGGCCGAAGTTCGCCTGCCAGAAGTTGAGCTGGGTGGCGATGAGGACGCCGACCAGCATGCCGACGGCCCCCCAGAGGATCGCCGCGAGCATGAACTGGCGGACGATCTTGTCGTTGAACTCGATGATGGATTTTTGGCCGGTGGTCATGGGTGGCGGACAGGATCAGTTGCGAAAATCGGCGCGGGGCCGCGCGCAGCCGGCACAGGGCGGGCGTTCGCCGCGGCGGCAGCCGCAGGCGGCGTCATGATCGGGCGCGGCCAGGCGCGGGAGTTCGTCGGCGAGGGGCAGCAGCGAATCGCGCTCGGCGCTGGCGAAGCGGCGTTTGCGGTGCTCCCGGGCAAACAGCGCCACGAAGGTGGCGGCGAGCAGCAGGGAGAAGAACAGCGTGACAGGGATGACGGACATGCGTGGAATGTCGGCCCCACCCTAGCGGATTCCGCCGGGCCGCGGCTGCGCATTCCTTGCCTTGCTCATGGCGCGGGTTGCCCGGTGCGCGGGCACGGCGAGTTCGGGCAGGCGGTGCCGCAGCCGTTCCTTGGCCGTAAGCCAGATTTCGAGGTCGCGGCCGGCGGGCTTGCCCTCCGCCTCCCAGAGATAGTAGGCGGCGTGTTGGATCTGCTCCTCCGAGGGCTCGATGGTGAGGGGGCGTGGGATCATGCCCCACCCTACGCCACGACCCCGGGGCGCGCTGCGCAGGCGTTGCGGTAGCGTGTGCAGGCTTTGACCAAGAAATGCACAGGCTAGCGCAAGGCCTGCGCGGTCGCCCCGCCGCGATTTCCGCATAGTCGGGCCGTGGATCCCGCCCCCCGCCACGCACTCCGGACCCGGCTCGCGGACATCAAGCAGGAGTGGCAGCGCCTCCTGCAGTCCGAGCCCGTGCTTTCGCCGCTCGGCCGCCCCGACACGCTGGTCTTCCTCATGGACACCACGCTGGCGCAGCTGGTGAGCGCCATGGAGAAGGATCCCGACGCCGCGTGGCTGGAGCGATGCCTGCCGGTCGTCGGATCCGTCCACCGGCACTGCGCCTGCGGGCTGAATCCGCTGCTGAAGTATTTCTCGACCGGCGAGGTCGCGCTGCGCGCGGGCGCCGGCCTCGCGCTCGGGGCCGCCATCGAGGAAACGATCCACCGCTTCCGCCTGCTCGCCCAACACGAGGTCCAGGCCCTCTGCTCGGTGTGCAATCATCCCGCGGCAATGGATTGCGAATTGCACCGGCCGCCGCCGCCTGCCTGACTGCGGGCATGAGCCTCAGTCTGCGGGAAGCGGCCCGCCAGGGCGGCCGGGTCATCTACCTGGAACTCCTCGTCCTCCTGCTGTCGCTGTATGCGCTGGGCGCGCTCACCACCGAGCTGCTGGTGCCGCTCACACCCGAGACCCGCCGCCTGCTGGCCGGCATCGACGACGTGATCTGCGGCGTGTTCCTGGTGGATTTCCTCGTCCACCTCTGGCTCGCCCCGTCGCGGGCGCGGTTCCTCCGCTACGGCTGGATCGACCTGGTCTCGAGCATCCCGACGATCGGCTGGCTGCGCTGGGGCCGGGTCTTCCGCGTCCTGCGGATCCTCCGCGCGCTGCGCTCCTTCGCCGCGCTGCGCGAGCACCTGCGCACCGACCGGGCGCGCGGCACCTTCGTGACCGTCGGCCTCCTGTCGCTGGTGGCGGTGCTCCTCGCCACGATCTCGGCCTACGAGTTCGAGCACGGCCGGCCCGGCGCCAACATCCAGAGCGGCGCCGACGCGCTGTGGTGGGCCTTCGCCACGATCACGACGATCGGCTACGGCGACCACTTCCCCGTCACGTTCGCGGGCCGCGTGGTCGCGGTCGTGCTGGTGGTCTTCGGCCTGAGCTTCTTCGGCACCTTCACCGCCTACGTCGCCAGCTTCTTCCTCGAGCGCGCGCAGCTCAAGGAGGAGTCCGAGATCCACCAGCTGCTGCGCGAAGTGCG
>CAYMSE010000418.1:0-2929 GCA_964392935.1 uncultured Oleiharenicola sp. | reverse complement strand
GTGGTGCATGCCGTGCTGCTGGCGCCGCTCCCTTACGGCCGGCAGGGACAACTGGTGCAGATCCAGTCCCACCACGCGCGTGACGGGGCGTCCGACCTCGCCCCGGCGACATTCGGCGACCTCGCCGATCGCGCCACTTCGTTCGACGCGGTCGCCGCGCAGTACTACTACTATCTCAACCTCACCGGGACCGCCGTCCCGACCTTGGTGAACAGCGCCGATGTCACGGGCGACTTCTTCCGCGTCTTCCAGGTGGCGCCTTGGCGCGGCCGCGCGCTGGTGCCGGCGGACCTGGCGAGGAACGCGACGCCGGTGGTGGTGCTCGGCCACGCGCTGTGGCGCAGCCAGTTCGGCGGCGACGAGTCGCTGGTGGGCCGCAAGATCATCCTCGACGATGTCGCCTGTGAAGTCGTGGGCATCATGCCACCCGGTTTCACCGATCCCGCGGGGACGGCCCAATTGTGGCGCCCCATGCGCCCAGGGGCGGACGACCTGACGAGCCGCACCTCGCGCTACTGGACCGGCTTCGGACGCGCCAAGCCCGGCGTCACGCTCGAACAGGTGAACGCGGAGCTTGCGACCATCGGCCGGCAGCTCGTCCGCGCCTATCCTGCGCCATACGAAAACTGGACGCTGCGGGCGTTGGATCTGCGGACGTGGCTGGTGGGCGATTACCGCCGCGGTCTATGGACCCTGCTCGCGGCCGTCGCGTGCCTGATCGCGATCACCTGCGCCAACGTCACCGGCCTCGCGATGGTGCGCGCGGTCGCGCGGGGACGGGAGCTGGCGGTGCGGGCGGCGCTGGGTTCGTCGCGCGGCCGGCTCGTCCGCCTGCTGGTGGTCGAGAGCCTGGTCTTGGCCGTCATCGGCGGTGGCGGCGGCGTGTTGCTCGCGCATGGGGGCGTGGCGGCGCTCCTCGCCGCGCTGCCGCCAGGCTGGTTGCCGCGTGCCGGGGAAATCGCCCTCAACTGGGCGGTGCTGGGCGTCAGCGCCTCACTGGCCGCAGCCTGCGGCCTGGCGGCGGGGATCGTCCCGGGTTGGCTGGCGGCGCGCGTCGAACCGACCGACGCGCTCAAGGATGGCGCCCGCGGTTCGGGCGGATGGCGGGGCGTGCGGTTGCGCCGCTGGCTGGTCGGGGCGGAACTCGGACTCGCCGTGGTTTTGCTTTCCGGCGCCGGCTTGCTCGCGCGAAGTTTCGCCCGCGTGGCGGACCGTCCGGCGGGAATCGACGCGCGTCACCTGCTGTCGCTGACGGTCTCCCATTCCGGCCGGCGTTACGACGAGCCGGCCAAGAGCTGGGCGTACTTCTCCCGTGCGGAGGCGGCGGTGGCCGCGCTGCCGGGCGTGGAGGCGGCGGGTTTCACGCACACGTCGCCGTTTCGCTGGGGCATACCGGTCGGGTATGCGCCGGTCGGTGCGCCCGGGACGGAGGCAGTGCCGGCGTTCACTGATTCGGTCAGTGTCGACTTCTTCAAGGCCGCGGGCATTCCGCTGCGAGCGGGACGCCTGTTTGGCCCCGCTGACGACCATCGGGCGCGGCGCATGCTGATACTCAGCGAGAGCGCCGCGCGGCGTTTCTTCGGCCGGGAGAATCCCCTGGGCCGGCAGCTTTCCGCGGGCGACTCGCAACCCTTCGAAGTCGTCGGCGTGGTGGGTGACGTGCGGCGTTCCGGCCTGTTGGCGGACGCGCCGCCCCAGGTCTACCGACCACTCGCGCAGCGCACGCCCTCCTTTGCCACGCTGATGGTCCGCACCTCGCTGCCGCCCGCCGCCCTGGCGAAACCGGTGCAGGCCGCCTTGCTCGCCATCGATCCGGACACGCCGGTCACCGACGTGGTGGCGATGGACCAGGTGGTCGAGCGCAGCCTCGCGCAGCCAAAATTGCATTTCGTGCTGTTCGGAGTGTTCGCGGCACTGGCGGTGTTGCTGGCCGGCGTCGGGTTGTACGGTCTCGTCGCCTACAACGTCGGCCAGCGCACGCAGGAGTTCGGCATCCGCATGGCTTTGGGCGCCAGCCCGGGCGGCCTGGTGGTGCAGGTGCTGCGCGAAGGCGCGGGGCTCGCAGCCTGGGGCGCGGGGGTCGGCTTGATCACCGCCCTGCTCGCCGTGCGGCTGCTGGAAAACCTTGTCTACGACATTTCGCTCTACGACCCGATCGTCCTTGGCGCGGTGATGGCGGTGGTGGCCGGGGTGAGCGGCCTGGCGTGCTGGCTGCCCGCGCGCCGTGCGGCCCGGGTCGACCCGATGATTGCCCTGCGGGCGGAGTGAAACGCCAACGCGTCAGCTCGGCGTGGCCGGGTCGGGCGGGGGCAGGCGACCGGCGAGCTTGTTGCGGAAAAGGTAGCGGGCGAGGGCCGGCATGATGAGCATCGCGCCGAGCATGTTGAAGAGGAACATGAACGCGAGCAGCACGCCCATGTCGGCCTGGAACTTGAGCGCGGAGAAGGCCCAGGTGCCGACGCCGATGGCGAGGGCGAAGCCGGTGAACACCACCGACGTGCCCATGGTGGCGAAGGCCCAGCAGATCGAGTCCTCCAGCGAATGGCCCTCGCGCATGCGCTCGAGCATGGCCGAGCACAGGTAGATGCCGTAGTCGACGCCGATGCCCACGCCGAGGGCGACCACCGGGAGCGTCGAGGTCTTCAGGCCAATCTCGAGGTAGACCATGAGCGCGTAGGCGAGGTCGGACACGATGACAAGCGGCAGCACCACGCAGACGGTGGCGCGCCACGAGCGGAAGGAAATCAGGCAGAGCACGACGATGGCGGCGTAGAGCCACATCACCATCGGGAACTGCGCGGCCTCGACGACCTCGTTGGTCGCCGCCATCACGCCGACGTTGCCGGTGGCGAGCTGGAACTTCACCCGGTTGTGCGGATGCATCACGCGGAAGTCCTTCACGGCCGCGATCACGCGCCGGATGGTCTCC
>CAYMSE010000417.1:0-5941 GCA_964392935.1 uncultured Oleiharenicola sp. | reverse complement strand
CCCCCGCCGCCGGAGCCGCCGCCACCACTACCTCCTCCGCCGCCCGACGACGTGTTGACAGTGAGCACGGCCTTGCTGCTCGTCACGCTCCCGAGCGAATTGGTTATGACGACAGTGTAGTCGCCGGCGTCGGTGCTGCGTGCACTGCCAAAGCTGAGGGTGCTGCCCGTGGCGCCGTTGAACGGCGCTCCATTGAAATACCACTGGTAGGTGGGGTCGGGAGCGCCGCTCGCTGAGACCGAGAATTGAACATTGCCGCCAGTGGCCACTGACTGACTCTGCGGCTGGGTGCCAATCGTCGGCGCGGCGGCCGGGCGCCCGACCCAGATGGCGCTATCGACGGCGAGATAGATGGTTCCGTTCGCGCTCGCGGCGAGACCGGTGGGGATGAAGGAATTTTGGAGGCCGAGAATATTGGCATTCGAGGTCTGGCTGAAATCGATACCTGCCAGCGTCGTTACCTCTCCGGCTGGCGTCAGACGGCGGATCGACCCAGGAGCCGAACTCTGCAGGATGTAAAGGTTGCCGTCGGCGTCGGTCGCGAGGTGGCTTGGATTTCCGAATGATGCGCTTAAGGCTGGACCATCGTCTTCAACCCCGGTGGGAAACGCGCCGCCTGCGATCACTTGGGCCCCGGCACCCTGGCCAATCCGGTAGATCAGCCGATCCAACAAGCCCGTGACATAGACGTTGCCGTTGCCGTCCGCGGCGATTCCGCCGGGAAACCCGACCACGCCAGCCCAGACCATGTTGCTGAGGGTGGTGCCAATCCGAACTACTTGGCCTTGTTCAGCCATCGTATAATAGACGTTTCCGGCATTGTCTGCCGCGAGTTCAAAGATCGAAAACGGCGAGGTCACGAGCGTGGTCACGACTCCCGACGGGGAGACTTTCCGGATCGCGGTATTGGAGTAGTCGTGGACGTAAACGTTGCCGGCCCCATCGATCGCGATCGAGGCCGGCCGGTTGAATTTTGCCGCGGTTCCGGTCCCATCGACTTTCCCGGGCTGACCGGCGGAGCCCGCCAGGGTGGAAGTGGTCCCGTCGGGTGCGATCTTTCGGACCACGTGATTGCCGGCATCGGTGACATAGAGGTTGCCGGCGGAATCCCGCGCGATGTCGGAGACGGTGTTGAAACGTGCGGCCTTGGCCGAGCCGTCAACGTAGCCCTGTACCCGGTCGGGCGCCAAGCCTGCGATCGTTGAGGACGTGCCCGCGGGTGTGAGCTTTCGAATGTTGTGGTTCGAGCTGTCGGCTACATAGACATTCCCAGCCGAGTCGCATGCCAGGCCCCTGGGCCCGCCGAAAGACACCGCCGCTCCCTGGCCATCGGTGCTGCCGGGAACATCCACGCTGCCCGCGAACGTCGTGACCGTGCCGTCGGGCCGGACACGCCGGATACGTCGCCCCAATTCCGCGACGTAGACATTTCCGCTCCCGTCTGCGGCGATCCCGGTAATTGAGGAAAACCGCGCCGCGGAGGCGACCCCGTCCGCGTAACCGAAATTCCCCGCCGATCCAGCGAGTGTGGTCACATCTCCGGCTGGGGTGATCTTCCGGATTGTGGCGTTGCCGCCGTCCGCGACGTAGAGATTGCCCTGCGAATCGAAGGCGAGTTGGCTGGGGAGATTGAAACGCGCCGTGGCGACGCCACCGTCTGCGCTGCCCGACACACCCGCGGCACCGGCCCAGGTGGATACACTGCCGGAGGAGGTGACTTTACGGATGGTGTGATTCAAGAAATCTGCCACGAAGACGTTGCCGGCGGCGTCCACGGCGATGCCCAGCGGTTGATTGAAGCGGGCGAGGGAACCCTGCCCGTCGTTGGAACCCGTGGTGCCCGGACTGCCGGCCAACGTCGACACCGCGCCTGCCGGCGTGATCTTGCGGATCGTGCCGCTGTAGGGCTGCGTGACATAGAGGTTCCCCGCCGGGTCGAGCGCGACCGCTCCAGGTGTGCCGAAGCGCGCGGTCACACCGGTGCCATCGTCGGTGCCGAAGACACCCGGCATACCCGCCAGTGTCGAAACCAAGCCGGTGGTGGTAATCTTCCGTATCGTGACGTTGGTGTATTCCGCGACGTAGAGATTGCCGGCTCCATCGCTGGCGATTCCCCACGGGCCGTTGAATCGTGCCTCCTCGGCGCTCCCGTCTGTGGCGCCAGTGCTCGCCGCGCCGGCGAACACGCGGTATGCGTAGAGCGGACTGAACTTCTGCGTCGCAATCGAAGACGACGCGGGGACGCAGACAGCCAGCGCGAATAGGAGGGGCCGAGTGGATTGGAACATAGACTCGCACGCGTGCAATCTGGCCCGGACGCACGCGTCCGCGGAATTGCAGCGATCCGCCCGATCGGATCAATGCCAAAGCACTACGGGAAAGTCGCGGGCGATGGACAGCGGCCGGCGAAGCTACCCCTTGTTCCGCACCTTCCAGGCCTCGACGATCTGGCGGATCGTCTCCTCGAGCGACTGCGTGATGTCCCACGCCGGGTAGTGGGCCTTCATCTTGCGTAGGTCGGAGTAGTAGCAGATGTGGTCGCCCGCGCGGTTCTGGTCGACGTAGGTGAAGACCTGCGCCCGGCCCGAGAACTTCTCCACGATCCGGAAGGCCTCGAGGATCGAGGTGCTGTTGGCCTTGCCGCCGCCGAGGTTGTAGACCTCGCCCGCGCGCGGCGCCGCGACGAAGGCGGCCATGAAGCGCGCGACGTCGAGCGAGTGGATGTTGTCGCGCACCTGCTTCCCCTTGTAGCCGAACACGCGGTATTCCTTCCCCTCGAGGTTGCACTTCACGAGGTAGGAGAGGAAGCCGTGCAGCTCGACGCCGCTGTGGTTGGGGCCGGTGAGGCAGCCGCCGCGCAGCGCGCAGGTCGGCAGGTTGAAGTAGCGGCCGTATTCCTGGACCATCACGTCGGCCGCGACCTTCGAGGCGCCGAAGAGCGAGTGCTTCGACTGGTCGATGGTGAAGGTCTCGGGAATGCCGTGCGCGTAGGCCGGGTCGGCGTAGTCCCAGCGCGTCGCGAGCTCGGTCAGCTTGATGGTGTTCGGCGCATCGCCGTAGACCTTGTTCGTGCTCATGTGCACGAAGGGCGACTCGGGCGCCGCCTGGCGCGCCGCCTCCAGCAGGTTGAGCGTGCCGACGGCGTTGGTGTCGAAGTCGTCGAACGGGATCGCCGCGGCGCGGTCGTGCGACGGCTGCGCGGCGGTGTGCACGATGACCGACGGTCGGACCGCCTTCACCAGCGCGAGCACGCCGGTGCGGTCGCGGATGTCGAGCTCGTGGTGGACGAAGCCCGGCAGCTCGCGCGCGAGGCGCTGCTGGTTCCAGCGGGTGTCGCCCTGCGGGCCGAAGAACACCGCGCGCTGGTTGTTGTCCACCCCGTGCACGGTGTAGCCCTGCGCGGCGAAATAGACGCACACTTCGGAGCCGATGAGACCGGAGGAACCGGTGACGAGAAGGGTCTTGGCCATGGGAAAATCGGTCTGCCAGCCAGACACGGGCGGGGCGCGTTTTCCAGTCGAATTTGCCTCGAATAGCGCTTGCCTTGGCCGCCCGGGAACGGCGTCATCACCGCATGAGTTTTCCAGGTCTTTTTCGTCCGATTTCGTGGCGCGCGGCGGTCATCGCGGTGCTCGGTTTTTCCGCCGTCGCGGCGGGGGCCGTGGAGCGCCGGGTCTCGATCCATGCGCCGTCCAAAGTGGTCGCCGGCTCGACGTTCAATGTCACCGTCGTCGCCAGCACCGATGCCGGCCAGGGGGAGCGGGTCGGCTTCTTCCAGGTCGAGGCGTCGGTGGACGGCGGCAAGACCTGGTCGGCCGTGTGCTACCTCGACAATCTCGGCAACAACATCAGCCGGCCGGTCTCGCTGAAGGCGGGCGCCGCCGGCACGCAGGTGCGCGTGCGCGTGCGCGTCGCGTTCCGCGCCGGGGCCGCCGCCGACGTCGACTACACGGGCGCGGCGATCCGCTGGGCGGAAAGCTGGGACAAGTGGCAGGAGCCGCCGGCGAAGTCGGTCGCGATCGCGGTCGGAAACTGAGCCGCCGTCAGTGCAGGTGGTAGGCGCGCTGCAGGGCCTTCGCCCGCTCGACGTGCATGAATTCCAGCGCGGGCACCCGCGCGGCCGGGTCGTTGGTGGCCGGCGCGGCGAGCAACCGCCGCAGGTCGGTGCCCCGCCAGCCCGTGAACTCCCGCAGGGCCGCCGGCCACGAGTGGAGCGCCAGCGCCGCCGCGACCGTCAGGAGCGCGCACACCGTGGCGCCCCGGAGGCGCCGGTCTTGCGGCAGCCGCGCGAGCGCGGCCGCGAGCAGCGCGGCGGCGAAGGGCAGCGTCGCAAGCAGCGAGCTGTACTGGTAGCGTGAGCTCATCGCGGCGTCGAAGCCGGTGTGGTAGCGGCCGATGCCGAGCAGCAGCGAGTTCCCGAGGTCGTAGGCCAGCAGCAGGAGCAGCAGCGGCCGCAGGCGGTCCCGCGCGCACCAGAAGCCGCCGCCCAGCACGGCGAGCTTCACCGCGGCGAAGGCGACCACGAGCGCCGGGTCCATGGCCGGGCCGCCGGCGAGGTTCTGCAGCGGATTGAGGAGGAAGTAGCTCCCGCCGAATTCCAGGATCGCGCCCCAGTGGCCGCCGAGCTGCTGGTGGTTGCCGCCGGAGTACAGCTTGATCATCGCCGCGGCGAAGACGGCGGGGAGCAGCGCGGCGACGGCCGCCGGCAGGCCGGTGCGCAGCCGGGCGCGGAGCGACTCCCCGGCGCGGGGCAGCAGCACCGCCAGCGCGAGCACGGGTCCGGTCAGCACGCCGCGGGAAAACGAGAAGGCGCTGGCCGCGGAGAGCAGGCCGATCGCGAGCCATTGCCGCCAGCCGTCGCGGCCGCCGCGCGCCACGTGTTCCTGCTGCCAGGCGAGCGCCAGCAGGAGGAACGTCACGGCGAGCACCGCGGACCATTGCACGGACCAGCCGAGGGTCTCGAGGTTCACCGCCGGCCAGGCGAAGACGAGCAGCGCGGTCACCGCGGCGGGCCAGCCGAGGCCCGCGCGCAGCAGCAGGCGCCCGAACAGCGCGGTGTTGACCGCATGCGTCAGCCACGTGAGCCACAGCATCGTCAGGTAGCTGCCGCCGCCGGCCATGACGGCGCCGCCCCAGAGGACCTTGAACAGCGGCACGAAGTTCTCGGAGAACACCTGGCCGCTCCAGCGCCACAGTCCGAGGTATGACATCTGGTCGATGAGGAACAGGTCGTCGCCGAACCAGAAGAGCTCGCGGAAGGAGCGCTGCCAGATCACGAACGGCGCCAGCGCGGCGAGGCCGGCGAGCCACGGCAACCGGCGCGACCAGCGTTCGCCCAGGGTCAGCGGATCGACGGCGGGTTCGGCACCGGCGGGCGCCGGCGACGCGACCTCCGCCCGGAGCTCGCGCCACGCGACCGCCACGTCCCACGCGACCGCCGTGACGAACACGAGGACCAGCGGGTAGAGCGGCGCGAACGACGACACCGTCAGCACGGGAAACGAGGTGGTCTCGATGATGGCGTGGATCAGCACCGAGGCGGCGGCCGCGCCCCAGGCCGCGGCCGCGACCAGCAGCGGATACGAGAGGCGGCGGAGCCACAGCCAGTGGAAGAGCCGCAGCACCGCGAACAGCTGCGCGGCGAGGAACAGCCCGAGCAGGACCGGGCGCTGCGCCTTGCCCGCCGCCTGCAGCAGCGCCACCTTCCAGGCGTACGGCGGCTCGACGATGCCGTCCTCGCGCGACAGGCGCTCGCGCGCGACCGCGGCGAACAACTGCAGTTCTTCCGGCGAACCCGAACTGGCCGGCGACCAGGCGCTGAACCGGCTGAAGCGCACGGTGAATGCCGCGAAGTCGAGCGCGGTGTGCAGCACGCGCGGCGTGACGTCGCCGCGCCTGGGCGGGTGTAAGCCCGACCGGGGCGGCCCGGCCGGCAGGCGGC
>CAYMSE010000416.1:0-4512 GCA_964392935.1 uncultured Oleiharenicola sp. | reverse complement strand
CACGAGGGCACGCAGCGCCTCATCATCTGCAACGGCTACAAGGACCACGACTACATGCGGCTCGCGCTCCTCGGCCGCAAGCTGGGCAAGAAGATCATCCTCGTTGTCGAGCAGCTCTCCGAACTCGACGAGATCATCCGCCTTTCCGCCGAAACAGGGGTGAAGCCTCTGATCGGCTTCCGCGCGAAGCTCCAGACCCGCGGCGAGGGCAAATGGTCGTCGTCCACCGGCGACAACGCCAAGTTTGGCCTGAACACCGCGGAAATCCTGTTCGCCGTCGAAAAGCTGCGCGCGGCGAAGATGACGCAGTCGCTGCGCCTCGTGCACTTCCACATCGGCTCGCAGGTGCCGAACATCATCACGATCAAGGCCGCGGTCGTGGAGGCCGCGCGCTTCTACTGCCAGCTCGCGAAGATGGGCTTCCCGATGGGTTACCTCGACGTCGGCGGCGGCCTGGGCATCGACTACGACGGCTCGCGCACGAATTTCGAGTCGTCGATGAACTACACGCTCGGCGAGTACGCGCGCGACGTCGTCTCCAACATCCGCGAGATCTGCGAGGCCTCGGGCGTGAAGCTGCCCGACATCGTCACGGAGTCCGGCCGCGCCGTCGCCGCCCCCCACTCCATGCTGGTCGTCGAGGTCTTCGAGCGCATCAACAAGCGCGAGTCCCTGGGCAAGCAGCACCAGCCGAAGTCGCGCCACAAGATCGTCGACGACCTGGCCGACCTGCTGAAGAACAAGCCGAAGCTCGGCCGCCTCGAGCGCTACCACGACGCGTTGCAGAAGAAGGAGGAGGCCTTCTCGCTCTTCAACCTCGGCTACCTCGACCTCGAGAACCGCGCCGCCGCCGAGCAGATCTTCTGGCAGGTCTGCGAACAGATCGACAAGGAGAGCACCAAGGCGGGCTACCAGCCCGAGGAGCTCCACGACCTGAAGAAGCTCCTCGCCGACCAGTACGTCTGCAACTTCTCCGTCTTCCAGTCGCTCCTCGACAGCTGGGCGCTGAAGCAGCTCTTCCCCATCACCCCGCTCCACCGGCTCAACGAGAAGCCGTCCGTCAACGCCGTGCTGGTCGACATCACCTGCGACTCCGACGGCAAGGTCGGCACGTTCATCGACCTGCAGGACGTGAAGGACTACATCACGCTGCACCCGCTCAGGGCCGGCCAGCCCTACTACCTCGGCATCTACCTCACCGGCGCCTACCAGGACATCATGGGCGACCTGCACAACCTCTTCGGCCGCGTGAACGAGGTCCACGTGTTCCTCGAGGACGACGAGCCCAACGGCTACTACATCGAGGAGGCCCTCGCCGGCTCGCGCATCTCGGACGTCATCGAGGGCGTGCAGTACCAATGGGAGGAGCTCTGCCGCCGCATCAAGCAGCAGATCGACCACGCGACGAAGAAGGACCTCATCAAGCCGCGCGAGGGCGTGCGCCTGGTCGAGTTCTACGAGTCGCAGATGCTCGCGAAGACCTACCTGAACATCGAGCACAAGGCCGCCCCGAAGAAACGGTAGCAGGCGCGGCCGCCGCAGGGGCGTCGCTCGCCGACGCCCGGTTGCGGTCGCACCGGTCCACACCAAGTCCCCCGTCATGCCCACGAATCCACTCCGTTCGGCGCCTTTCCGGCGCGGGGTTAGTGTTCTCGGTCTGGTCCTGCTGGGTGCCGCCGGCGCACGCGCCGAGGAGCCCCGCACCCGCGTCGATCCGCCCGCGCCGCCCTATCACGACAACGCGGCCGCCGGCGCCTACGCCGAGGTGAACGGCATCAAGCTCTACTACGAGCAATACGGCGCGGGCACCCCGCTCCTCGTGATCCACGGCAACGGCGCGGACCTCTCCGCCATGGCGCCGCAGATCGCCTACTTCTCCCGCGACCACCGCGTGATCGCGCCTGACACGCGCGGCCACGGCAAGAGCGGGCTCGGCCCCGGGCGGCTCACCTATGTCCAGCAGGCCGACGACCTAGCCGCCCTGCTGCACCAGCTTCACCTGCAGTCCGTCCGCGTGATCGGCTGGAGCGACGGCGGCATCCTCGGGCTCCTCCTGGCCATCCGGCACCCGGACAAGGTGGCGAAACTCGCGGTCACCGGCGCCAACATCTTCCCGCTTGGGGTGGGCCAGGCGGCGCTGGACGGCATGATGCAGGACGACGCCCGGGCCCTCGCGATGGCGGCCCAGGGCGACCGGTCGCAGGATTGGGCGCTGGTCCACCAGCGCACAAACCTGATGATCACGCAGCCCGACATCACCCCGGCCCAACTCGAGGCCATTCCCTGCCCCGTGCTGGTGATGGCCGGCGACCACGACCTCATCCTGCCGGAGCACACGCTGCTTATTTTCCAGCACCTGAAGCACGGGCAGCTGGCCATCTTCCCGAATGCCACGCACTCGGTGTCGCAGGAGCAGCCCCAGGTGTTCAACGAGACGGTGGCGCGGTTCTTCGGAAAGCCGTGAGGGTTTGCGGCAGCGCCGCGGATTCGTGATCGGCCCGCTTGCGAATCGCAGCGTATGCATGCCCACCCCGACCCGCCGGGCCAATCGCCCGGCCTCCAACCCAGGGTTGTCATCCTGAGCGCAGCGAGGGATCCACGAACAAGTCGCAACTTGCGTCGACGGCGTGGATCCTTCGCTCTGTTCAGGATGACGGAGGAGAGAGCGTGCGCGCGGTTGGCGCGGGCTCGCTGTAGCCGGGGGCGTTGACCCCGACCGCGGCGTGACCGAAAATGATCCGGGGGCAGCGCCCCCCCGGCTACAGCGCGGCGAAAGATGGCCAGCGGGACGTCAGACCTTCGGCCACTTGGTCCACTTCGCACCGGCCTTCGAGCTCTTCACGACCGTGGCGATGAAGGCCATGCCGGCGACGCCGTCCTCGATCGTCGGGAAATCGTAGCCGCCCTTCGGCGCCTTGCGTCCCTCGACCGCGTCGGCGATCGCCGTGGCCGCGGCGCGGTAGACATTGGCGAAGGCCTCGATGAAACCCTCGGGGTGCGCGAACGGCGTGCGCGTGTTGTCCTTCGCCGCCTGCGACAGGTAGCCGTTGCCGCGACGGTGAATCTGCTGCGGCGCGTCGGCCTTCTTCCAGATCAGCTCGTTCGGGTTCTCCTGGAACCACTGGAGCGAGCCCTTGGTGCCGAAGACGCGGATGTTGAGGTTGTTCTCCTCGCCGCTCGACACCTGCGAGGCGTAGATGATGCCGCGCGCGCCGCCGGCGAACCGGATGAGGCAGTTGCCGTCGTCGTCGAGCGGCCGGCCCGGAATGAAGGTCGAGAGCTCGGCGCAGACGGACTCGATCTCGAGGCCGGTGATGTAGCGGACGAGATTGTGCGCGTGCGTGCCAATGTCGCCCATGCAGTTCGAGACGCCGGCCACGGACGGGTCCATGCGCCAATTGGAAATGGCGCCGTCCTTGGCGGTCTCCAGCGCGGTGATGGCGTAGCCCTGCGGATACTCGGCGACGACCTTCAGGAGGCGGCCGAGCTTGCCGGCGCGCACCCACTCGCGCGCCTCCTTCACCATCGGGTAGCCGGTGTAGTTGTGCGTGAGGGCGAAGACGCAGCCGGACTTCTTCACCAGGGCGCGCAGCTGGGCGGCCTCCTTGAGGGTGAAGCACAGCGGCTTGTCGCACACGACGTGGATGCCAGCGGAGAGGAAGGCCTTCGCGACGGCGAAGTGCGTGTTGTTGCGCGTGACGATTGAAACGAAGTCAATGCGCCGGTCGGCCGGCAGCGCGGCCTCGCGCCGGGCCATCTCCTCGTAGCTCGAGTAGACGCGCGACGGATCGAGGAAGAAGTCCGCGCCCGAGAGGTGGGACTTGGCCGGATCGGACGAGAAGCAGCCGGCGACAAGTTCGATCTCGCCGTCGAGGCGCGCGGCCATGCGGTGGACGGAGCCGATGAAGGCACCGCGGCCGCCGCCGACCATGCCCATGCGGAGTTTGCGATTAAGTTTCATGGAGAATGAAGGAGTCGAGGGTCGAAGGACGATGGTCGAAAGCTAGAGCGAGACGGGCTGGTTGGTCCCGGCCGATTGGTAGGCGGCGTCGATGATCGCCATCAGCTTCAGCGCCTGGTCGGGCGTGTTCAGCGGGGCCTCCTTGCCCTCGATGGCGAGGACGAAGTTCATGGCCGAGCGGATGCGGCCCATCGTCTCGTCGGGGGCGACGAGGATGCTGCGGTTGTTCGTGCGACCGTGGTCCTGGGTGTAGAGCTCGCAGCTGTCGATCGCGGTCGCGTCGATGCCGTCGACGCCGAACAACCGGCGCACCAGGCCGCCGGCCTTCGTGCCCTGGAAGGCCACCGACACCTCCTCGCGGAGGTTCATCTCGGCCCACGAGACCTGGAAGGACATGGCCTGCCCGCTCTTGAAGGTGATGAAGCCGTGCGCGGCCGCCTCGACGTCGGTGACGCCATTGGCGACGTCCGGGATGCCCCACGGCCCCTTGAACGCCTTGTCGTCGATGTGGTCCCGGTAGGTCCGCGCCAGGACGTGCGCCGGCTCCGGGT